>NZ_JBJLSG010000352.1:0-512 GCF_050871925.1 Kineococcus gurbantunggutensis | reverse complement strand
GCCAGGGCTGGGAAGGCGGCCGCCTGGGCTTCCCCACCAGCAGCGAGTTCGACATCACCGGCGGCAAGCGCCAGAACTTCACCGGCGGCTACATCGAGTGGAACCCCGCCCGCGGCGCCCTGATCAACCAGCCCATCGCCCAGCCGCCCGCCCCGGCCCCCACCATCGCCGGCACCGGCACCTTCCGCGTCGGAGCCGACGTCCAGCCGGGCACCTACCGCTCCAACGGCCCCGCAGCAGGTAGCTACGGCTGCTACTGGGAACGCCTGAGCGGCTTCAGCGGCGACCTCGCCGACATCATCAGCAACGACTACGTCACCGGCGCCACCATCGTCACCATCGAAGCCAGCGACACCGGCTTCTCCACCAGCGACTGTCAGACCTTCACCAAGATCGGCTGAACACGCCACCCGCTGCACCGCGGGGTGCAGCGAGGGGTCCCGCGGCGCCCAGCCCCGCACGGCCCCAGGCCCAACCCGCGTCCCAGCACGTAACAACGCGTATCATCGCGT
>NZ_JBJLSG010000351.1:0-533 GCF_050871925.1 Kineococcus gurbantunggutensis | reverse complement strand
CCAGCGCCGGGAGGCGCTGGCGCTGACGGAGCAGGCCGACCAGCACGCGGCGCTGAAGGCCATGCAGGCCTTCGGCACCACCGACTTCCGCGCCGACCTGCCGAAGGTGGACGTGCCGGCGCTCGTGCTGCACGGCGACGGGGACGCCACCGTGCCGTTCGAGGGTTCCGGCGCGCGCACCCACGCCGCCGTCGCCGGCAGCCGCCTGCACGTGATCGCCGGTGGCCCGCACGGGTGCAACGTCAGCCACGCGGACGAGTTCAACCGCGTCCTGCTGGACTTCCTGGCCTCCTGAGCACACCGCTCACCGGTTGCGGCCGGCGTTGCAAGACCCCGGCACCACGTCCCCCAGCACCACGTCCTCGGCACCACGGTGCTCGCGGCTCAGGCGGCGAGTACCGTGGTGCCGGCGCGCTCGCGGTACAGCGACGCCGCGTCGCGGAACGCGGCCAGCGCGTACGCCGGCACCTCCATCCCCTTCTGCTGCGCCCACAGCAGCTGCGACTCCAGGCGGGTGATGTCGCGCACGTTGC
>NZ_JBJLSG010000350.1:0-585 GCF_050871925.1 Kineococcus gurbantunggutensis | reverse complement strand
GTGCCGGGCCCGGCACCGGTCCGGCGCCTCACGCGGTGATGGTGAACCAGACGGTCTTGCCGTCCTCGTGGGGCAGCACGCCCCAGTCGTCGCTGATGTAGTCGACCAGGGTCATGCCGCGCCCGCTCTCGGCCTCGGGGTGGGCCTCGCGCGCCACCGGCCCGCTCGTCCCGCCGTCGCTGACCGAGACCTGCAGCCCGCTGCTGCCGTCGCACTGCACGCGCAGGGTGATCGGCGGGGCGGCGTGGCGCAGGCCGTTGGTGACCAGCTCGGAGACCAGCAGCTCGGCGCCGTCGAGCACCGAGGCGGCGTGCTCGCGGCAGATCGCGCTCCGCAGGAAGCGCCGCGCGTCGGAGGCGGCGCGCGGGTCCAGGGGCAGCGTGGTCTCCACGGCCGGAGTCCTCTCACACATGGTAGTCACTCTGCCACTCTCAGTCACTCGGCGGTGGGGGGGGGGGGGGGGCCCCCCCCCCCCCCCCCCCCCCCCCCCCCCCGCCCCCCCCCCCCCCCCGGCCCCGCCCCCCCCCCCCCCCCCCCCCCCCCCCCCGCCCCCACCCGCCCCCCCGCCGCGCAGCTAGGCTCGGA
>NZ_JBJLSG010000349.1:0-599 GCF_050871925.1 Kineococcus gurbantunggutensis | reverse complement strand
CCCCCCCCCCCCCCCCCCCCCCCCCCCCCCCCCCCCCCCCCCCCCCCCCCCCCCCCCCCCCCCCCCCCCCCCCCCCCCCCCCCCCCCCCCCCCCCCCCCCCCCCCCCCCCCCCCCCCCGCGCAGCACCCCCAGCAGGGAGGGGGCCACGACCACGGCGGTCACCACCAGCACCACCGCGAACGCGAACGCCATGAGCGTCAGCGAGACCCCCAGCGCCGAGAGCACCCCGGGCAGCACCTGCGCACCGCTGACCCAGGAGGTGCCCAGGTCCCCGCGCACCACGCCGGAGGCCCAGCGGCCCAGCAGCACCAGCGGCCCGTCGGCCAGGCCGAGCTGCTCGCGCACCGCGGCCAGCGCCTCCTCGGTGGCCTCCTGCTCGGCCGAGCGCCCCCGCAGCACCGTCAGCGCCGGGTCGCGCCCGGACAGCCACGGCAGCAGGCCGACGACGGCGACGACGGCCAGCACCGTCAGCGCCCGCGAGAGCGGGCGCACCGGGGCGCGCAGGCCGGCGCGCGCCAGCGCGCGCGCGGAGGGGGGCAACAGCGCGGGGATGTCTGCGCGGTGAACAGCTCGCCCACGCGGGAGTCGCGCGCCAGGC
>NZ_JBJLSG010000348.1:0-609 GCF_050871925.1 Kineococcus gurbantunggutensis | reverse complement strand
GGGTTCGAGGACATGGGCCCGGCGTGGGTGGGGGTGCGCGAGGCGGTGGCGGCGGGCACCCTGCGCGCGGGGGATCGCAAGGCGCCGGCGGTGGCCGAGGCGTGGATCCGCCTGGTGCGCCAGCTGCGCCTGCGCCTGACCGCCGAGCTGGGCGTGCCGGTGGCGCACGTGCTGCCCCGCAAGGTCGCCACCGACCCGGCCGCGCGGATCAAGGCCACCACCGCGCTGCTGGCGAGCGAGGGGCGGTTGGAGGCCACGTTGCGGGTGCCCGGGGCGGTGGGACCGCTCACGGTGGTGGCCGATGTGCGCACCGGGCAGGTGCGCACCAGCGTGCGGGTGCCGGCTCCGCAGGAGGGCGGTGGGCAGCGGCGGGTGAGCTGGTTGCTGCGCCAGCTGGGTGAGGCGCCGGGGGAGCTGCTGATCGAGACGCACTTCACGGGGCGATCCGAGAGCACGTGCGAGCAGCTGCGCGACGTGCGTGATGCACCCACCATGCTGCTGGTGGACAAGGGGGCGCAGGTGGCGGCGTTCACGCTGATGCGCACCACGTCGATGGGCACGAAGCGCTCGGGGGTGCGGGGGGCGTTCATCCCCTCGGTGACCGAGGCG
>NZ_JBJLSG010000347.1:0-614 GCF_050871925.1 Kineococcus gurbantunggutensis | reverse complement strand
GTGTGGGGCCCGCAGGAGGAGCACCACGGCGTCGTGCTGGACACCCTCTCCCAGCGCCTGGGGATGCCGCCCACCGAGGCCAACACCGGCGACGTCGCCCCGCGGGTGAGGGTGCTGGGCGCGCTGGCGCACCTGCCCGTCGTGCACGAGGTCATCCGGCTCATGTACTACCTGACCGGCGCGGCGACCGAGAAGTCCGCGATGCTCGCCTACCGCGCCATGAGCGAGGGCCTGGGCGAGATGGGCGAGCACGCCGTGCGGCGCACCGTCGTGGACGCCATCAAGGTGCAGGAACCCGGCCACTTCGCGTTCTACAAGCTCAGCGCGGAGCACCTGGTGCGCTCCGGCGCCCTGTCGCCGTGGCAGCTGCACCTGGCGCGCCTGCTGCGCTCGCGCACGTTCTCCCTCGTGGGCGCCGGCACCCGCGAGCAGCGCGCCGGGTTCGGCGGCGTCGTCGTGGAGCTGGGCCTGGAGGCGGACATCGAGCGCAACGTGCGCGACATCACCCGCCTGGAGTCGCAGCTGCTGTGGGCGCAGCAGAAGGGGATGGAGGTGCCGGCGTACGCGCTGGCCGCGTTCCGCGACGCGGCGTCGCTGTACCGCGAGCGCGCCGG
>NZ_JBJLSG010000346.1:0-647 GCF_050871925.1 Kineococcus gurbantunggutensis | reverse complement strand
GGGGACGTCGACGTCCCGCAGCGCCGAGGCCCGCTGCACCGTCCGGCACGCCGGGCCGTCCAGCAGCGCGCGCAGCCCGGCACCGGCGCCGGCCTCCCGCGCCGCGGCCGCCCAGTGCGCGGACCCCACCAGGACCGGGTGACCGCCGGTCCCGCGCCACCCCGCGCGCACCAGCGCCCCGGCCGGGTCCTCCCCGGCGGCCTCCAGCACCGCCCGCACGTCCGCCGCGCCCACGTCGGGCAGGTCCACCAGCGTCAGCACCAGCGCCGCGGCCCCCGCGGCGCGCGCGTGCCCCAGCGCGGCCAGCACCCCCGCCCCCGGCCCGCGCCGCCAGTCCGGCACCGCCAGCGCCACCACGTCCGCCGGCAGCGTCGCGCGCACCTCCCGCGCGGCGGCCCCCACGGTGACGGCGACCGCCGAGCACCCGCCCGCGCGCAGCACCGCCGCCGCCCGCGCGGCCCAGCCCGTGCCGTCGGCGGTGCGCAGCAGCGCCTTGGGCACCCCCAGCCGCGAGCCCTCTCCCGCCGCGAGCACCACCCCCACCACCGCCCCGGCCGATCCGGCCGCCGGTGCCGCCCCCGTCGTCACCCCCCGATCCCACCACCCCGCCCCCGCACCCCCGCGCGCCCCCCGCCGCCCCCGCCGCC
>NZ_JBJLSG010000345.1:0-732 GCF_050871925.1 Kineococcus gurbantunggutensis | reverse complement strand
CACACCCCGCCCCCCCCCCCCCCCCCCCCCCCCCCCCCCCCCCCCCCCCCCCCCCCCCCCCCCCCCCCCCCCCCCCCCCCCCCCCCCCCCCGCCGGCCCGTGGAGCCCACCGGCTCCGGCCGAGGCTGGAAGGAGCAGCTGCGGCGCGTGTCCGAGCTGTGCCTGCTGGGCGTCGTGGCCGCCCTGGCCTGCGCCCCCGTGCTCACCGCGGGGGCGGTCGTGGCGACCCTGTCCGGCGCCGTGGGGCGCTGGGCGGACACCGACGAGCTGCCCGGGTGGTCCTGGACCGCGCGCGAGTTCGCCCGCCGCCTGCTGCCCGGCGCGGCGGTCAGCGCCGCCGGCGCGCTGGCCGTCCTGCTCCTCGTGCGCCAGCAGCAGTGGCTGCGCGCGGGCCTGGTGCCCGGCGGGCAGGCCGCGGCCGCCGCCCTGCTGGCGGTCAGCGCCTGCCTGGCCGCCGTCGTCCTGCTGGCCGTGCCCCGGCTGGCCGAGCCGGGGGTGCCCGGCTGGCGCGCGGCGCTGGCCGGCGGCTGGGGCGCCCTGCGCCGCGCGCCGCTGGCCGGGCCGGCCGCGCTGGCCGTCACCGCCGTGGCCGCCGCGCTGGCGGTGCTGCTGCCGGGGGCGGTGCTGCTGCTGCCCGCCCTGTGGGTCCTGGGGCTGCACGCGGTGCACCGGGTGCTCGTGCGCCCGCGCGAGGCCGCCGGCACGAGCCCGGCCGCCGCGCCGGCGGCGGCC
>NZ_JBJLSG010000344.1:0-791 GCF_050871925.1 Kineococcus gurbantunggutensis | reverse complement strand
GCGCGGCGCGGGCGCCCGGGGGGGCGCCGGCCCCCCCCCGCGCCCCCCCCCCCCCCCCCCCCCCCCCCCCCCCCCCCCCCCCCCCCCCCCCCCCCCCCCCCCGGCGCGGGGTGGTTGAGTGTCGCAGGACACGGGGCGAGCGCCCCCGACCGAGGAGGACGAGACGGTGAGCAGCACGGTGAGCAGCACGGTGGGCGGCGGCAGGAGCGACCTGGCGCGGCTGGTCCTGCGCCTGGGCGTGGGCGGCACGCTGGCCGCGCACGGGGCGCAGAAGCTCTTCGGCGCCTTCGGCGGCGGGGGCCTGCAGGGCACGGAGGGCGCGATGCACGCCATGGGCTTCCGGCCCGGGCGGCGCAGCGCGCTGCTGGCGGGCCTGGGCGAGACGGGCGGCGGGGCGCTGCTGGCCCTGGGCCTGGCCACGCCGGCCGCGGGGGCGACCGCGGCGGCGACGATGGCCGCGGCCGCGACGGTCCACGCGCCCAACGGCTTCTGGGCCACCTCCAACGGGCTGGAGTACCCCGCGGTGCTGGCGCTGGTCAGCAGCGCGCTGGCGGTGGCCGGCCCGGGCCGCTACTCCGTGGACCACGCGATCGGGCACGTGCTGGACAAGCCGTGGATGCCCGCGGCGGCGCTGCTGGCCGCCGGGGCGGGCGCGGCCTGGACGATCCGGCAGCGGCAGGCGGCCGTGGCCGCGGACGCCGGCGCGCAGGGCTCCGCCGACGCGCCGGCCGACGCGCCGCAGGACCCGGTCGCCTCCTGAGCACCGGCGCCCCGGGTCCCGCACGGGACCC
>NZ_JBJLSG010000343.1:0-832 GCF_050871925.1 Kineococcus gurbantunggutensis | reverse complement strand
GCCATGTACGTGGCCAAGCGCGGCGGCGGGGGGCTGGCCCGCTACGACGAGGCCAGCGGGCAGGCCGCGCGCCAGCGCCTGCAGCGCGTGGGCGAGCTGCGCGCCGGCATCGCCGCCGGTGAGCTGGTGCCCTACTACCAGCCGCAGGTGGACGTGCGCACCGGTGCGGTGGTGGGCGTGGAGGCGCTGGTGCGCTGGGCGCACCCGCAGCGCGGGGTGCTGGCGCCGGTGGAGTTCGTGGAGCTGGCCGAGGCCCACGGGATGATGGCCGAGCTGACCACCGCGGTGCTGCGCCAGGCCGCCGAGCAGGCCGCCTCCTGGCACGCCGCCGGCTTCCCCGTGCGCGTGGCGGTGAACCTGGCCACCAGCTGCCTGGTCAACCCCGCCCTGGTGCCCCTGGTCGACGAGGTGATCGCCACCAGCGGCCTGGACGCCACCGCGCTGGTGCTGGAGATCACCGAGACGACGCTGATGAGCGACCCGCGGCGCAGCCGCGCCACCATCGAGGCGCTGCTGGTGCGCGGGGTCTCGGTGAGCATCGACGACTACGGCACCGGCTACTCCTCGCTGGCCTACCTGCAGGACCTGCCGGCGGTGGAGCTGAAGCTGGACCGCGCCTTCACCCTGCGCCTGTCGGGCGAGGCGCAGGCCGGCGCGACCGGCGAGCCGGGGCGTACCGCCTCGATCATCGCCGGCACCGTCGAGCTGGCGCACAGCCTGGGCATGCGGCTGCTGGTGGAGGGCGTGGAGGACGCCACCACCCTGCGCCGCCTGGGCGAGCTGGGCGTCGACGAGACCCAGGGCTACCACCACGCCCGCCCCATGCCCGCCG
>NZ_JBJLSG010000342.1:0-835 GCF_050871925.1 Kineococcus gurbantunggutensis | reverse complement strand
CCCCCCCCCCCCCCCCCCGCCGGCCACCGCGGGGACTACCCCTGCGCGGTGATTTACCGCCACACCGGCGGGGCCCCCCCCCCCCCCCGGGGGGGGGCCCCCCCCCCCCCCGCCCCACACCTCCACTCTTCACCTCCCGCGGTGATCATGCGCTGTTGAAGGTTCAACAGCGCATGATCACCGCAGGGTGCGGGTGCGGGTGCGGGTGGGGGAGCGGGGACGGGCTGGGGCCCCCGGCGGGCCCGCTCAGGCGTCCGGCGGCAGCGCCCGCGTCGCCAGCCGGGCCAGCTCGTGCAGCTCGTCGACGTCGACGTGGCCGAGGTGGCGGGCGATGGCGGCGACGTGGCGCCCGCCGACCTCGCGCCGGCGCTGCGCGCCCGCGCCGGTGAGCGCGACGACGACGCCGCGGCCGTCGGAGGGGTCGGCCTCGCGCGCCAGCAGCCCCTGGCGCTCCAGGCGGTCCACCAGCCGGCTCAGCGACGGCTGCGGCAGGTAGACCTGCTCGCTCAGCTCGCCCAGGCGGGCGCGGTGGGAGGGGCAGCGCGAGAGCGTGTAGAGCACGTCGTACTCGCGCACGCTCAGCCCGCCCCACACGTCGTCGGCGGCGAAGCGGCGCAGCAGGGTGGCCTGCAGGCGGAAGACCGCCTCCCAGGCCTCGGCCGCGGCGCGGGTGCGTCCCGCGCCGCGGCCGGCGTCCTCCCCGCCCGCGGCGGCTTTGGCGCGCTCGGCGTCGGCCCCCCCGCCGCGACCGGGACGGGGGCCTGACGTGCACGTCGTCGCCACCGCCGGGCACGTCGACCACGGCAAGTCCAGCCTGGTGCGGGCCCTGACCGGC
>NZ_JBJLSG010000341.1:0-864 GCF_050871925.1 Kineococcus gurbantunggutensis | reverse complement strand
CGGGCCGGGCGCAGCAGCGCCGGGCCCGGCCCCTCGTCGTGCGCCCGGGTCGTGCGCCCGAGTCGCGCGCCCGCGGTCGTGCCCCCGCGCCGACCCCCTACCGCCCGGCGCCCGCGCGGCGCACCATGGGGGTGCCGGGGCCTCGCCGTCGCGGCCGGAGGGACCGCGCGAGGAGGCCGGCGACCGCCGAGGAGGTAGTCGTGGACAGTGGGAGCAGGACGATCGTCGTGGGCGTCGACGAGGCCGGTACGGCCGCGCCGGCGCTGCGGTGGGCCGCCGCCGAGGCCGCCCGCCGGGGCGCGCGGGTGCACCTCGTGCACGCCGTGCCGCACGAGGACGCGGCCGGGGTGGGCCCGGCCGGGCTGTGGGCCGACGGGCTGGGCGCCGCGCCCCCGCCGCCGCCGCGCGACACCGCCGCCGAGGAGCAGCGCGCCCGCCGGGCGCTGCAGCGCGCCGAGCGGCTCGTGCGCACCCGCACCCCCTCGGTGCCGGTGAGCTCCTCGCTCGAGCGCGGCCCGGTGCGCGCGGTGCTGCTGCGGGAGGCCGAGGACGCCGACCTGGTGGTGACCGGGCCGGGCCGGCGCGCCGGGCGCCCGGGCACCACCGCCCTGGCGCTGGCGCAGCACGCGCGGTGCCCGGCGGTGGCGGTGGGCGCCGACGCCGAGGGGACCCGCGGCGTCGTGGTCGGCTTCGACGGCTCCGCCGCCTCCTGCGCCGCGCTGGAGCTGGCCGCCGCCGAGGCGGCGCTGCGCCGCGAGTCGCGGGGGGGGGGGGGGGGGGGGGGGGGGGGGGGGGGGGGGGGGGGGGGGGGGCGGGGCCCCCCGGCCCCCCCCCGCCCGGCCCGCCGGCCGCCGGCGGGGGGCG
>NZ_JBJLSG010000340.1:0-881 GCF_050871925.1 Kineococcus gurbantunggutensis | reverse complement strand
CGCGCTCTGCGGGCGGGCCAGGTGGTAGCCCTGCAGCAGCCGCACCCCCGCACCGGCCAGGTGCTCGCGCTGGGCCTGGTTCTCCACCCCCTCGGCGATCACCCGCACGCCCAGGCTGGCGGCAACCACCAGCACCGCCTCCACCAGGGCGCGCGAGCGCGCATCGCCGGGCAGGCCAGCCACGAAACCCCGGTCGACCTTGGCGTAGGCCACCGGCAGCCCCACCAGGCGAGCCAGGGAGGAGTACCCGGTGCCGAAGTCGTCGATGGCCACCGGGTGCCCGCGGTGGGAGTACCCGCCCACCGCGGGCAGCAGCAGCGGGTCGGTGAAGACCTCCTCCAGGATCTCCAGGCCCAGGTCCGCCGGGACCAGCTCGTGCGCGGCCAGGCTGGCGACGATCACGGCGGTGGTGGACGCATCGGCCAGCTCGCGCGGGCGCAGGTTGCAGAACACCGTGGCCGGGGCGCGCTCACCCAGCTGCTCGCGCCAGGCGGCCAGCTGAGCGCACGCGGCCTCGATCACCCAGCGCCCGATGCCGCCCAGGGCACCGGCGGCCTCGGCGCGGTCGATGAACTCCCCCGCGCTCAGCAGGCCGTGCTGCGGGTGCTGCCAGCGCAGCAGGGCCTCCACCGCCTGCACGTGCCCGTCGCGCACGTCGATGACGGGCTGGTAGTGCAGGCGCAGCTGGTCGCGGGCCAGGGCGTGGACCAGCTCGCGCTCCAGGTGGCGCCCGAAGCTGCGCCCGGCGCCGAAGGCGTGGTCGTGCGTGACCACCCTGGCCCGCCCGGCCGCCTTGGCCGCGTACATCGCCGTGTCCGCCTCATGCAGCAGGGTCTCGGCGCTGAGGCCCTGGGCGCTCAGGACGGTGGCACCGGTGCTGC
>NZ_JBJLSG010000339.1:0-905 GCF_050871925.1 Kineococcus gurbantunggutensis | reverse complement strand
CCTTACAGCTCCTTTCACTATGACGTTGGGAGCTTGCGGTAGCAGATGAGCGCGCACGCCAGCTGCAGCAGGCTCAGGTGCAGATCGGCTCGCACCTCGTAGCGGATCCGCAACCGCTTGAACTGGTGCAGCCAGGCGAAGGTGCGCTCCACCACCCAGCGGGTGCGCCCGAGGCCGGAGCCGTGCCCGACGCCGCGGCGGGCGATGCGCGGCACGATGCCGCGTGCCCGCAGGGCACGGCGGTAGACGCCGTAGTCGTAGCCGCGGTCGGCGAACAGGTAGCGCGGGCGCAGGCGAGGGCGGCCGCGGACACCGCGCACGATCGGGAAGGCGTCGACCAGGGGCAGCAGCTGGGTCACGTCGTGGCGGTTGCCGCCGGTCAGTGTCACGACCAGCGGAACGCCACCACCATCGGTCAAGAGGTGGTGCTTGGACCCGTTGCGGGAGCGGTCTACCGGTGAAGGGCCGGTGTGAGCCCCCCTTTGAGGGCCCGCACGTGCGAGCCGTCCACCACCGCCGTCTCCAGGTCCAGCTTCCCGGCGGCGCGCAGCTCCTCCAGCAGCACCTGGTGCAGGCGCGGCCACACCCCGGCCTCGGTCCAGTCCCGCAGCCGGCGCCAGCACGTGACCCCCGAGCAGCCGAACTGCTCGGTCGGCACCTGCCCCCACGTGCAGCCCGTGATCAGCACGTGCACGATCCCGGCCAGCGCGGCGCGGTCATCGCGCGGCAGGCGTCCGGGGTAGCGGTACCGGCGCGGCGGGCGCTCGGGCAGCAGCGGCTGCACCCGTTCCCACAAGGCATCCGGGACCAGCTCCACGACTCGCTCGGGCAGGGCCTCGTCGGTCATGCCCTCAGGCTGCGACGGCGGCAGTGGCCCCGCAACTCATAGTGAAACGAGTTATTAG
>NZ_JBJLSG010000338.1:0-980 GCF_050871925.1 Kineococcus gurbantunggutensis | reverse complement strand
CGCGCCTGGAACCCCTGCTCGACCCCGGCACCGGCGCACCGCTGGACCTGTCGCACTCGGTGCTGCGCAGCGTCTCGCCCATCCACGTCGAGTACCTGAAGAACATGGGCGTGACCGCCTCCATGTCCGTCTCCCTCGTCGTGGACGGGCGGTTGTGGGGCCTGGTGGCGTGCCACCACTACTCCGGGCCGCACCGGCCCAGCCACGACGCGCGCTCGGCGGCGGAGTTCCTGGGGCAGACCGCCTCGCAGCTCATCGACGAGCGGGTGCGCTCGCACGAGCGCGACCGGGCGCTGGCCGCGCAGGAGCTGCTGTCCGACATCGTCGCCGCCGTCTCCGCCAGCGGCCGCGAACCCCTCGCCAGCCTCGTCGAGGACGGCCGCCTGCTGGACCTGCTCGACGCCGGCGGCGCCGCGGTGTGGACCGGCGAGCGGCTGCTGACGTGCGGGCAGGTGCCCCCGTGGGCGCAGCTGCAGCGCACCGCCACCCTGCTGGCCCGCGCCGACGGCGCCGCCACGTTCACCGACCACCTCACCGCGCTCAGCCCGGACCTGGCCCGCGTCACCGACCGGGCCGCCGGCGCGCTGCGGGTGGGCATCGGCGGGGACGGGTGGGTGCTGTGGGTGCGCCCGGAGCAGCCGCGGGTCGTGGACTGGGGCGGGGACCCGCACAACGCCGAGATCGCCGCCGGCGAGGGGCCCGGGGTGCGCATCAGCCCGCGCACCAGCTTCGAGAAGTGGCGCGAGGTCGTGCGCGGGCGCAGCGAGCCGTGGCGGCCCTGGCACGGCGCGACCGCCGACCGGCTGCGCAGCCAGCTCACCGGCGTGATGCTGGGCCGCTCGCGCGGGCAGATCGCCATCGCCGAGTCCCTGCAGCGCGCCGTCGTGCTCGACGAGGCGCCGGCGGTGCCGGGGGTGGAGCTGCTGGCGCGCTACCACCCCGCCGAGGGCGGCCAGCTCGGCGGCGACTGGTGGGACGCG
>NZ_JBJLSG010000337.1:0-984 GCF_050871925.1 Kineococcus gurbantunggutensis | reverse complement strand
CCCCGCCCCCCCCCCCCCCCCCCCCCCCCCCCCCCCCCCCCCCCCCCCCCCCCCCCCCCCCCCCCCCCCCCCCCCCCCCCGCGGGGGCGGGGCCCGGTGCGGGACCCCGCCCCCGTGGACGGTCGCGCGGTGCGCGCGGTGCGCTCGCCTCAGGCGGAGGCGGGCTCCTCGGTCAGGCCGCGGGTCAGCGCCGGGTCCACCGGGATGCCCGGGCCCATCGTCGTGGTGATGGTCGCCTTCTTGAGGTAGCGGCCCTTCGACGACGACGGCTTCAGCCGCAGCACCTCGTCCAGGGCGGCGGCGTAGTTCTCGACGAGCTGGGTGTCGTCGAAGGAGGCCTTGCCGATGACGAAGTGCAGGTTGGCGTGCTTGTCGGTGCGGAACTCGATCTTGCCGCCCTTGATCTCGGTGACGGCCTTGGCCACGTCCATGGTCACCGTGCCGGTCTTCGGGTTCGGCATCAGGCCGCGCGGGCCCAGCACCTTGCCCAGGCGGCCGACCTTGCCCATGAGGTCGGGGGTCGCCACGGCGGCGTCGAAGTCGAGGCGGCCCTTGGCGACCTCGTCGATGAGCTCGTCACCGCCGACGACGTCGGCGCCGGCGGCCTCGGCCTGCGCGGCGCGCTCGCCCACGGCGAAGACCAGCACGCGGGCGGTCTTGCCGGTGCCGTGCGGCAGGTTGACGGTGCCGCGGACCATCTGGTCGGCCTTGCGCGGGTCGACGCCGAGGCGAAAGGCCACCTCGACGGTCGCGTCGTACTTGGTGGTCGACGTCTCGCGGGCCAGCTTCACGGCCTCGAGCGGGGCGTACAGGGTGTCCGCGTCGATCTTCTCGACGGCGGCGCGGTAGGCCTTGCTGCGCTTCACTGCTGCTCCTCTTGATCGGGTGAGGGTCGTGGTCGACGGGCCGCGCGGGGCCCCTCCCCCCGGGGGGGGGGGGGGGGGGGGGGGGGGGGGGGGGGGCGGGGGGGGGGGGGCGGGGCGC
>NZ_JBJLSG010000336.1:0-1014 GCF_050871925.1 Kineococcus gurbantunggutensis | reverse complement strand
GGCCCCACCCCGGGCAGGGGTGGGGCCCTCCGTCGTGCCGGGGCCGGGGCGGTGCTCAGCCGCCCTGGCGGACGGCCTGCACGTCGATCGCGACCTTCAGCGTGGTGCCGAAGACGGCCACTCCGATGCCCACCGCCTGGTTCCAGTTCATCCGGAAGTCGTCGCGGTGCAGCTCACAGGTGGCGGTGAACGCCGCCCGGGTGCCGCCCCACGGGTCCGGCCCGGAACCGGTGTAGGCCAGCTCCAGCTCCACCGGACGGGTGGTCTCCAGCAGCGTCAGCTCACCGCGCAGCACCCAGCGCCCGCCCGCGCGGCGCACCCCGGTGGCGCGGAAGCGCAGCGCGGGGTGGACGGCCACGTGCAGGAAGTCGGCGGCGCGCAGGTGCTCGTCGCGCTGGGCGTTGCCGGTGTCGATGGAGGAGGCGTCGATCTCCACCTCCACGCTCGAGGCGGTGACGTCGCCGTCGGGGACGGTGATCACACCGGTGAAGCGGGTGAAGCGCCCGTGCACCGCGGACAGGCCCAGGTGGTGGGCGGTGGCGGTGATCGAGGAGTGGGCGGTGTCGATCACCCACACGCCCGGCGGCGGGACGTCGTCGCCGCCCTGGCGGCGCAGGCGCACCTCCCCGGCGCGCCAGGTGCCGGTGGCGGGCACGACGACGCTGGAGGCCCGGGGCTCGTGCGCCGGGGCGGCCACCAGCATGGTGGCCGGGCCCGGGGGCACGGCGGGCAGCGCGAAGGTGCCGTCGCCGCCGGTGACCGCGCGCGCCACCTGGGCGCCGTCGGCGCCCAGCAGCGTCACGGAGGCGCCGGCGACGGGCCAGCCCTCGCGGGTCAGCACCCGCCCCTCGCCCCGGGGGCGGGGGGGGGGGCGGCGGGGGGGGCCCCGCCCGGGGGGGGGGGGGGCGGACGGCGGCGCCACCCCCCCCCCCCCCCGCGGGGCCCCGGGGCCCCCCCCCCCCGGCGTAGCGCACGTAGCGCACGTCGTGCAGCACCGCCCGCGGCGCACCCGCC
>NZ_JBJLSG010000335.1:0-1156 GCF_050871925.1 Kineococcus gurbantunggutensis | reverse complement strand
GGCTGGACGGGCCTGCCGGTGCTGCGGGTCAGGCTCTGGGCGATGAAGTCGACGACGCTGGCGGTGTCGCCGATGGCCCAGGGGTTCTGCGCGCCGATCTCCTGGTGGCCGCGCAGGCGCAGGTTCTCGCTGTGGTAGCAGACGAGGTAGTGGTACCGGGTGACCTCACTGGGCGCGGGCGCGGGCGCGGGGGCGGGTGCGGGGTCGGGCACGGGGGAGGGAGCCGGCACGGGGGCGGGCACGGGGGAGGGGACTGGGGAGGGGACGGGCAGGCTGGGCTCGGCAGGAATGCTCACAGGCCGATCCTGCCTCCTGTGCGGCGCGCAGCGCACGGCCAGAGCCGGTTCTGCTGCACGATCCAGGGTGGTCCTCACCCGATCGCGCGCCGGGCCCGATCGCGCGGGTGCGCCCCTGAGGTGGTTTCAGCCGCACCCGGCGAACCCGTGCCGGTTCACGGTGTGGTTGCGGCGATGCGCCCGGGCTGGCGCGCGCGGCCTCGCGTGCCCTCGCGTGCCTTCGCCGGGGGCGAGCCCCAGACGCGCTGCTACCACAGGACGTCGTCGACCGCGGCGAGCTGCTCCGGCGACCTCTCTCCCAGGACCTGGGTCAGGTCGATCTCGATCGTGCGGCACAACGAGGTCATGGGGATGTCGTGCACCCCGTCGCGGAAGGGCTCGGCGAGGTCCTGCCCCACCTTGATGGCCAGCAGGAACATCACGCCGACCAGTCCCGAGCCGATCGGCGTGGCCCACCCCAGGTCCTGGACCACCGCGAACGGCAGCACGACGCAGAAGACCCGGGCGAACAACCCCGGCAGGACGCGGTAGTGCACCGGCAGGGGCGTGTTCCTGATCCGCTCCAACCCGCCCTGGGCGTTGGACAGGGCCACGAAGCTCTCCTCCAGCTGGGCCCGTGCGATCTCCTCGACGTGCCCGCCCGCACGTGCTCGGCTGACCGCGCGGTCCGCTGCCAGCAGCACCGCCGAGGGCTTGTTGGTGGCCAGTTCCACGGTTTCCACCGCTTCGGGCCCCAGCCTGGTGAGCGCCTCCTGCGGCAGCGGCTGAGCGCGCAGGGAGGTCCGCAGCGCGTGCACGTAGGCGATCTGGGCGTGCACCACCTCCGCGGAGGTGGCGGGGTCGTCGATGAGCACCACCGC
>NZ_JBJLSG010000334.1:0-1160 GCF_050871925.1 Kineococcus gurbantunggutensis | reverse complement strand
CCCCCCCCCCCCCCCCCCCCCCCCCCCCCCCCCCCCCCCCCCCCCCCCCCCCCCCCCCCCCCCCCCCCCCCCCCCCCCCCCCCCCCCCCCCCCCCCGGCCGGATCCGGCACCGGCTGAGCTCGGCACAGCCATCTGCAGCACCAGCCGAGCTCAGCACCAGCCGGATGCCTCCCACGCGCGCTCGGCCTCGGGGCACGCGGGCAACCTGCGCACCCGTACGACCAGCCGGCGATCCGCCAGGGCGTGCCCGGCTCCAGCGGGCACGCCGCACACCCCATGCCCGAGGAACCCGCCGTGCAGCGAGCCGTCCTGGACACCGACCTGTCGACGGGCGCCGTCGGCAGCGGGGTCTGCTGCATGATCCGGTGACAGCTACGTCACGCGGCCAGGCTGGCCGGCGAGGTCATGATGGTCTCGTACTCGGTCGGGGTCAACCGCCCCAGACCAGCCTGGCGATGACGCTGGTGGTAAGTCCGCTCGATCCACGTCACGATCGCGATCCGCAAGTCCTCACGGGTAGCCCAGGACCATCGACCCAGAAGGTTGTTCTGCAGCAGCGCGAAGAAGCTCTCCATAGCCGCGTTGTCCCCCGCAGAACCGACCCGGCCCATAGAGCCGGCCAAGCCGTGCCCGCTCAGGACACGGACGAATCTCCTTGATCGAGATTGGGCGGTCTCAAGGGGTCAACGCAACGCTTCGTCGAAAAGCAGCTGAAACAAGGTGAAGCGGTGAGCCGGGCATCCGCTGCCGGCTCACCGCTTCACGTGGTTGCTCGCTCCGAAGGTGCTCACCCGAGGGAGCGCCGCCAGGACTCGTCAGTCCGAGCGGTCCAGTCACATGAGTGACTGGTGGCCACTGCTACCACCATCGGCTCTGGGCGCTGGGGACTTGAGCGCTCGCCGCGACCGGTGCTTCCCAGCGCACCAGGGCGCAGAACAGCGCATGGCGACAGCGCCCCGCGGCCTGGGAGGGCCGACGGCGCACCGGGGCGGTGCGGAGCACCGGGGGCGTCGCCTCAGCCGCGCGGCAGGGGACGGTCCGCGCGGCGCTGGCGCACCTGGCCCGGCGCGGGCTCATCGAGACCCGCCGCGGCCGCACCGGCGGTTCCTTCGTGCTCCAGCAGTGGCCGGAGTCCTCCACCGCGATCGTCGGGCGCACC
>NZ_JBJLSG010000333.1:0-1161 GCF_050871925.1 Kineococcus gurbantunggutensis | reverse complement strand
GTCCCCCCGCGGGGGGACCGGCCCTTCGCCGTCCCGGCACCGCGGCGCCCGGGTCCCGGTCGTCAGCGGTCGCGGGCGGCCGCGGTGATCCGCACGGCGCGCTCGAGGGCGAAGGCGCCGTCGCCGCGCCCGCCCTTGACGGCGTGGTCGGCCGCGGCCACGGCCAGGATCGCCTCGGCCATCCGCTCGGGCGCCATCCCCTGCACCTCGCGGCGCACCTTGTCCACCAGCCACGGGGCCATGCCCAGGTCCCTGGCGACGTCGGCGCTGCGCCCGCGGGTGGCGGCCACCTTCGCCAGCTGCCGCAGCCGCGAGGCCAGGGCGGCCACCACCACCACGGCCGGCACCCCCGTCGCCTCGGCGTGCCGCACCAGCGACAGCGCCCGCCCGGCGTCGCCGGCGACGGCTGCGTCGGCCACCTCGAACCCCGTCGCCTCCCGGCGCCCGGAGTGGTAGCGGTGCACGTCCGCCTCGGTGACGGTGCCCTCGGTGTCGGTGAGGAGCTGGTCCAGGCCGGCGGACAGCTCGCCGAGGTCGCCGCCCAGCGCGGCGACCAGCGCGCGGGCCGCCTCCACGTCGATGCGCCGGCGAGCGCGCCGGGCGTCGGTCAGCACCAGGTCCACCTTGTCCTGGTCGCGCTTGAGCGGCTGGCAGAGCACCTCCACCGCGCCCGGCGCCGAGCGGGCCACCTCCAGCACCTTGCGGGCCCGGTTGCCGCCGCGGTGGCGCAGCACCAGCACCACGCTGTCCGCGGGCGCGGGCAGGTACTCCAGCACGTCCTCCACGAACGCCTCCCCGGCCGCGTCGACGCCGTCGACGAGCACCAGGGACGGCTCGTCGAACAGCGACGGCGACGTCCACGTCGACAGCTGGCCCTTCTGGTAGCCGGCGGCGGTGACGTCGGTGCGCTCGAAGGACGGGTCGCGCTCGCGCATCCGCGCCACCAGCGCCGTCAGCGCCCGGTCCGCCAGGTGCTCCTCGGAGCCGGTGAGCAGCACCACGGGCGCGGGCTCGACGTCGTGCGGGGAGGGGGTGGGCGCCGCGGTCTTCCTCGCGGCGCGGGCGGGCGTCTTGCTGGGCACCCCGACAGCCTGCCACCCGCCGCCGACCCCGCCCCCGACCCCGCCCCCGAGCAGGGCGGCGGAGGCGCCGAGCAGGGCG
>NZ_JBJLSG010000332.1:0-1277 GCF_050871925.1 Kineococcus gurbantunggutensis | reverse complement strand
GGGTCTGCTGCACTGATCGGTGACAACCGAGGTGGCTTGCCCGCAGGGCAGCCTGGAAGGATGTCGCTGTGCCCAAGCCCTACCCCCGCGAGTACCGAGACGACGTCGTCCGCGTCGCCCGGGACCGCGATCCCGGCGTGACCCTGGAGCAGATCGCGGCCGACTTCGGCATCCACGTCATGACCTTGTCGAAGTGGATGCGCCAAGCCGACGTCGACGCCGGCGTCAAGCCCGGCATCACCAGCAGCGACAACGCGGAGTTGCGGGAGGCGCGGCGACGGATCAAGCTGCTGGAGCAGGAGAACGAGGTCCTGCGCCGCGCTGCGGCCTACCTCTCCCAGGCCAACCTGCCGGGAAAAGGCTCCACCCGCTCGTGAGCGAGCTGGCCGCCGTCGGGATCCCCGTGGCGGTGACGTGCCGGGTGCTTAAGATCGCTCGCCAAGTCTACTACCGCTGGCTCGCCGAGCCGGTCACCGACGCGGAGCTGAGCGAGGCCTACCGCGCCAATGCCCTGCACGATGCTCACCGCGACGATCCCGAGTTCGGCTACCGCTACCTGCACGAAGAAGCCACCGAGGCCGGTCAGATCATGGCGGCGCGCACCGCGTGGCGGATCTGCTCGGACAACCAGTGGTGGAGCGCATTCGCCAAGCGGCGCAGCAAGAACGGCCAGCGACCCGGCCCGCCGGTCCACGACGACCTGGTGCGGCGCAACTTTACCGCTACCAGGCCCAACGAGCTCTGGCTGACCGACATCACCGAACACTGGACCGCCGAGGGCAAGCTCTACCTCTGCGCGGTCAAAGATGTGTTCTCCCGCCGCATCGTGGGGTACTCCATCGACTCCCGAATGCAGTCTCGGCTGGCCGTGCGTGCGTTGGCCAATGCCGTTGCGCGGCGGCAGGTTGAGGGCGCCATCGTGGATGGTTGCCGGGTTCACAGCGATCGAGGATCGCAGTTTCGATCAAGGAAATTTCTCCACGCCCTGGCCCGCCACGGCTTGGTCGGGTCGATGGGACGTGTCGGTGCCGCCGGGGACAACGCGGCCATGGAGAGCTTCTTCGGACTGCTGCAGAACAACGTCCTGGACCGCCGGCAATGGTCGACCCGGGAGGAGCTTCGGATTGCGATCGTGACCTGGATCGAGCGGACCTACCACCGCCGTCGTCGGCAGAGCGGACTGGGCCGGTTGACCCCCATCGAGTACGAGACCATCATGACCTCGCCGGCCAGCCTGGCCGCGTGACGTAGCTGTCACCGATCAGTGCAGCAGACCC
>NZ_JBJLSG010000331.1:0-1327 GCF_050871925.1 Kineococcus gurbantunggutensis | reverse complement strand
CCCCCCCTTTTCGGCGGTTCCAGCCAGCTGGGAACGGGTGGCCGACAACCACGCCAGGGTCAGCATCGAGAGCGTGGGGGCACCTCCCGCCTGCGGGGGAATGTGCGCGTACCACGCCCGGTAGTCGCGCACCTGGTACTGGTCCAGCCCGGCTTCGTTCTTGGCCTGCTGGAAGCACTCCTCGACCCTCCAGCGCGAGCCGGCGACCCGGGCCAGGTCCGCCAAGCTCGTGCCGCGCGGGCCGTAGCAGAGGTAGTACGCCAGCTCCCCGCTGCTGATCGATCGGCGGGCCAGCAGCCAGTGCCCCCGTCCTGCTCGCCAGGCGACGCGGACCGGGATCCGCGCCCACTGACTGATCCGCTCGCCGTGCGCGCCAGCACCGGTGCTGCAGCTGCGCCACGCCCGCTCCGGCAGGGCAGCGACGAGTCCCTCGGCTCGTCGCCAGGTCGCCTCAGCGGTGATGATCATCTGAGTACTCCTGCAGGACAACACGTGCGCGACGTCCTGGGCTTCCAGCCACAGGCGCAGCTCGGTGTCCTGCCCGTACACCTCATCGGCGGTCACCCACGCGAACGGCACGCCGGCGTCCAGGGCGCGGGCGATCATCGTCCGTGCCTGCACGGTCTTGGTGGCGAAGTCCACGTCGTCGCCGATGCCGGCCGCGCGGCAGCGCTGGCGGTCCTCGGTCCACGACCTCGGCACGTACAGCTCCCGGTCGATCAGCGCGTGCCCGCGCGAGGAGGCGTAGGCCAAGAAGGTGCCGATCTAGCTGTTCTCGATGCGCCCCGCGGTGCCGGAGTACTGCCGCTGTACCCCCGCCGAGCGGGTGCCCTTCTTCAGGAAGCCGGTCTCATCCACGATCAGTACACCGTCGTCAGCACCGAGGTGCTCCACGACGTAGTCGCGGACGTCGTCACGGACCCCCTCGACGTCCCAGTCGGCTTTGCGCAGCAGCCGCTGCATCCCGTCCGGGGACACCTCACCGGCTGGGGGCACCTCCCGCGCGCGGGGGAATCGGCCAGCGTCCAGCCGTTCTTGCGCTCCAGACCTGCCGCCAAGCCGGCCACGTAGGTGCGCACCCGTGCCCGCGGCTCGGCGCGGGCGAAGCGGGGTGCGATCCGCTGGTGCAGCCGGTCGAGCTCGCTCAGGGCCGTGTCCACCACCACGACACCATCATCCATCGCAAGTGCCGTTGCAGTACTAATAACTCGTTTCACTATGAGTTGCGGGGCCACTGCCGCCGTCGCAGCCTGAGGGCATGACCGACGAGGCCCTGCCCGAGCGAGTCGTGGAGCTGGTCCCGGATGCCTTGTGGGAACGGGTGCAG
>NZ_JBJLSG010000330.1:0-1348 GCF_050871925.1 Kineococcus gurbantunggutensis | reverse complement strand
CGGGTCGGTGAGGTCCATCGGGTCGGTGAGGTCCATCGGGTCGGTGAGGTCCATCGGGTCGGTGAGGTCCATCGGGTCGGTGAGGTCCATCGGGTCGGTGAGGTCCATCGGGTCGGTGAGGTCCATCGGGTCGGTGAGGTCCATCAGGTCCTGACGCTGCTGCTGCAGTGCCTGGTGCAGGTGCTGCAGGTGGACGCGGCCAGCATCACGCGCGTGGTGGGCAAGGACCTGCTGCGCCTGGGTGCGGTGGCCGGCCCGGCCCGGCAGGCCGTGCGCGACCTGGAGGCGATGCAGCAGCGCCACCAGGACGGCCCGGCCCGCCTGGCGCACCGCAGCGGGCAGGTCGTGGAAGAGGCGGACCTGGCGTCCAGCTGCCGCTTTGGCCGGCACGGGCGCGCGGCCAGCCAGCTGGGCCTGGCGGCGGTGAGCGCGCTGCCGCTGCGGGTGGACGGGCAGGGCTGGGGCGCGGTGCAGCTGTACCGCACCCGCCCCGGGGCGCTGAGCGCTGCGCAGCTGCGGGCCGCGCAGGTGCTGATGGGCTTGAGCGCCACGCTGGTGCTGCTGGTGCAGCAGCGCCAGCGCGCCGAGGAGGCCCAGCAGGCCCAGCGGGCCCTGGTGGCTCAGCTCGGGCGCGATCCGCTGACCGGGGCGATCACCCGGGCGGTCTTCGAGGAGCAGCTGGGCCACGCCCTGGCCCTGCTGCACCGGCGCCCCAGCGGTCCCACCGGTTCCGCCGGTCCTGCCGGTTCCGCCGGTCTTGCCGACCCCTTCGCAGCCAGCGGTGCTGGCGGCGCCGACGGGGCCAGTGGTGCCGGGGGTGGTGCCGGTGGTGCTGCGCACGGCGGTGCTGTCGGGGGCAGCCACCTGGCGGTGCTGTTCATCGACCTGGACGGGCTGAAGGCGGTCAACGACCTGCACGGGCACGCCGCAGGCGATGAGCACCTGCGCGCGGCGGCGCAGCGCATCCGCGCCGCGCTGCGCCCGGCCGATGTGCTGGCCCGCTTCGGCGGGGACGAGTTCGTGGTGTGCTGCGAGGGCGTGGGCGGGCACCGCGGTGCCGCGGTGATCGCCGCGCGCATCGTGCACGCCCTGCAGCGCGCCGGCAGCAGCGGCCAGGGCAGCGGCGAGCCGCAGGGCAGCGGCGAGCCGCAGGGCAGCGGCGAGCCGCAAGGCAGCGGTCACGAGCAGGCCAGCGCGCCGCGGTCGTGGCGGCCGCTGGCGGCCAGCGTGGGCGTGGCCGTCACCGACGACGCCGCCACCGCAGCGCACGTCCTGCTGGCCGCGGCCGATGCGGCGATGTACCGCGCCAAGCGCGCCGGCGGGGACCGCTTCGCGATGGCCGACCCGG
>NZ_JBJLSG010000329.1:0-1408 GCF_050871925.1 Kineococcus gurbantunggutensis | reverse complement strand
CACGGGGTCAGCCCGCCCGCGGGGGCCACCCCCGCCCCCGTCCCGCCCCTGCCCCGTCCCCGCACGGCGCGACACCCGCTGACCGGCGTGTCCCGCAGACGCGCTGCATCGTGGGTTCAGGGTTCCGCCGCTCGCGCCGATGGAGTGGGGGAACCGTCCGCTGGGGGCGGTCGAGGAAGGGTCGGGTGCAGCGTGCGGGAACGGATCCGCGTCCTGGTCGTCGACGACTCGGTCGTCGTGCGGCGCATCGTCACCGACGTCCTGGCCTCCGACCCCGAGATCGAGGTCGTCGGCACCGCGCCCAACGGGAAGATCGCGCTGGAGAAGATCCAGCAGCTCAAGCCGCACGCGGTCACGCTCGACATCGAGATGCCCGTCATGGACGGCCTGCAGACCATCAGGGAGATCCGCCGCGTCGACCGGCGCCTGCCGGTCGTGATGTTCTCCACGCTCACCGAGCGCGGCGCCGGCGCGACGCTGGAGGCGCTGTCCTCCGGCGCCTCGGACTACGTGACGAAGCCGGCCAACGTCGGCAGCGTCGCGGAGTCCATGGAGTCCGTGCGCGCCCAGCTCATCCCCAAGATCAAGGCCCTGGTGCCCGGCGCCGCCGAGCCGCACGCGCCGCACGCCGGGCACGCCGCCCACGCGCCGGTCGCCGCGCACGCCCCCGCCCGCACCCCCGCGCCGGCCCACCCCGCCGCGCCCGTGGCCGTGCGCCCCCGCACCGGCGGCGTCGGCACGCCGCGCGCCCTGGTCATCGGCTGCTCCACCGGCGGGCCCGAGGCGCTGTCCAGCGTCCTGTCCAGGGTGCCGGCCACCATCGGCGTGCCCGTGCTGGTCACCCAGCACATGCCGCCGGTGTTCACCCGCCTGTACGCCCAGCGCCTGGACAAGGTCAGCCCCCTGACGGTCGTCGAGGCGGCCGACGGGCAGGCCGTCGAGGCCGGCACCGTGTACGTGGCGCCGGGCGACTTCCACATGGAGGTCGTGCGCCGCGGCACCGCGCTGGTGGTGAAGCTGAACCAGGGCCCGCCGGAGAACTTCTGCCGCCCCGCGGTGGACGTCATGTTCCGCTCCGCGCTGGCCACCTTCGGCGGCGACCTGCTGGCCCTGGTCCTCACCGGCATGGGCTCCGACGGCAAGCTCGGCTGCAAGGCGATCGCCGCCGCCGGCGGCCAGGTCGTCGTCCAGGACGAGGCCACCTCGGTCGTGTGGGGCATGCCCGGCGCGGTCGCCCGCGAGGGCGTGGCCGACGAGGTCCTGCCGCTGAACGCCATCCCCGACGCCCTGCTGCGCCGCCTGGGCGGGGGGGGGGGGCGGGGGGGCCCCCCCCCCGCCCCCCCCCCCCCCCCCCCCCCCCCGCCCCCCACCACCCCACCCCCCGCCCCACCCCCCCCCCCACCCCCCC
>NZ_JBJLSG010000328.1:0-1449 GCF_050871925.1 Kineococcus gurbantunggutensis | reverse complement strand
GGGGGGTGGGGGGGGGGGGGGGGGGACCGGGGGTGGGCGACGGGGGGGGGGGGGGGGGCGGGGGGGGGGTGGGGGGCGGGGGGCCCCCCCCCCCCCCACCCCGTGCCGGCGCCCGCCGGGCGTTGGAGCGCTCAGGCGTCGGCCGCGGGCTCCAGCAGCCGCAGGATGCGGTCGAGGTCCTCCACGCCGGCGAAGTCGACCGTCAGGCGCCCGCGGTTGCGGCCCACGCTGATGCGCACGCGGGTGTCCAGGCGGTCCCCGAGGCGGGCGGCGCGCGCCTCCAGCTCCGGGCGGGCCGGGGCGGGCGCGCGCCGGCGCGGCGCGGTGTCCGCGTCGCCGACGGCGATGACCTCCTCCACGGCACGCACGGACAGGCCCTCGGCGACGATGCGCTGCGCCAGGCGCTCCATCGCCCCGCCGTCCTCCAGGGCGAGCAGCGCGCGGGCGTGCCCGGCGCTGAGCACGCCGGCGGCGAGGCGGCGCTGCACCAGCGGCGGCAGCTTCATCAGCCGCAGCGTGTTGCTGATCTGCGGGCGCGAACGCCCGATGCGGGAGGCCAGCTCCTCGTGGGTGCAGCCGAAGTCCTCCAGGAGCTGCTGGTAGGCGGCGGCCTCCTCCAGCGGGTTGAGCTGGCTGCGGTGCAGGTTCTCCAGCAGCGCGTCGCGCAGCAGGTCGTCGTCGGCGGTCTCGCGCACGATCGCAGGGATCGTGCTCAGCCCCGCCTCGGTGGAGGCGCGCCAGCGGCGCTCGCCCATGACGAGCTCGAAGCGCGGCGAACCGTCCTCGCCGGCCTCCACGGGGCGCACGACGACCGGCTGCAGGACCCCGATCTCGCTGACGGAGTGCACCAGCTCGGCCAGCTCGTCCTCGTCGAAGACGGTGCGCGGCTGGCGCGGGTTGGGCACGATCGCCGAGATCGGCACCTCGGCGAAGCGGGCGCCCGGCACGGGCAGCAGCCCGTCGCCCACCGGCTCCTGCCCGGCGGCGGCGTCCTCCGGGGCGGGCGGGGCGGCCGCGGTGTCGGTGAGGGTCTCGGCGGGCTCGTCCGCGGGCGGGTCGACCGGCGCGGCGGAGGGGTCCTGGTCGGGGCCGACGACCTCGTCGGGCTGCGGGGCGCCCGCCGGCCGCTCGCCCTCGGCGGGCTCCCCGGTGCCGGTGCTCGCGCGCCCGGCGGGCTGCGCCACCGGGTCAGCCGCCGGGGCCGCGGCGGGGTCCGCCACGGGGGCCGCGGCCGGCGCGGTGGGCTCCTCGAGGTCCTCCAGGGGCTGCGACACGCGCGCGCGGCCCTGGTCGAAGAAGAGGTCCACCGGTCGCGCACCGGGCCGCATCACGGGCGGGGGGGGCGGGGGCCCGCCCCGCCCCCCCCCCCCCGCCGGCCCCCCGCGGGGGCTCAGGGCGCCCAGCCCGCGCCCGCGCCCCCGCCGCGACTCCCTCACGCGCCACCCACCC
>NZ_JBJLSG010000327.1:0-1479 GCF_050871925.1 Kineococcus gurbantunggutensis | reverse complement strand
GGCGCGCCCGGGGACCCGTCCACCGCGCCCCCGGGCGCGCCGACCTGGGAGCATCGCCCCGTGGGACTGGGCGACGGGCCGGACTGGCGGGACGACTACGAGTGGTTCCGGCTGGAGGACCTGCCCGCCGAGGAGGTCCCCGACGAGGGCCCCGACCCGTTCGGCGACGCGCTGCGCGCCCTCGTGCGCGAGTACCCCGTGTGGTCCGGCACCGGCGGGGTGACCCGCGTCCTGCTGGTCGACCTGGACAACCTGCGCGCGGTGCGCGGCCGGCTGCGCGCCCGGCTCGGCGTGGTGGTCGAGCTGGCCCGCCAGGCCGACCACGTCACCCTCGCCGGCCAGGTGGGCTCGGTGCAGCGCTCCCGGCCCTGGCTGGCGGAGTTCGCCCGCCGCGCCCAGCCGGTCGCCGCCGGCCCCGACGTCGCCGACCTGGTGCTGCTGGAGGCCGCGGCCACGGTCCCCGGCCCCGCGGAGTACCTCGTCGTCAGCAACGACGGCATCTTCGCCGACCTCGCCGAGCGCGGTGAGCTGACCGTCCTCTCGCCCGGCGTGGACGCCCTCAGCGACCGCCTGCACGGCGCCGCCAGCCTGCTCGTGGACCTCGCCGACCTGGAGGCGCAGGCCGCCGCCGGCGTCTGAGCCGGCGCTCCCAGCACGTCCAGGCCCCCACCACAGCCCCGCCACAGCTCCACCCCCGAGACAGGAGGGGGAGGGCGCACGAGCGCCCCGGACGCTCGAGCAGGAGGACATCGTGAGGATCACCAAGAGGGTCGTGGCCGCGGGGACCGCGGGGGCCGTGGCCGCCGGCGGGCTGGGCCTGGTGCTGCTGGGGGCGCCGCTGGCGTCGGCCGCGGAGGGCACCACCGGCTCGTCCAGCGACGGCACGGGCGCCGGCGACCGGCTGCAGCGCCTCGCCGACGCGCTGGCCGGGCTCGTCACCGACGGCACCCTGACCCAGGAGCAGGCCGACGCGGTGGCCACCACCCTGGACGCCTCCGACGCGCTGCGCGGCGGCCCCGGCGGCGGACCCGGCGGCGGTCCGGGCGGCGGGCGCGTCGTCGACCTCGCCGCGGCCGCCGAGGCCATCGGCGTCACCGAGGAGGAGTTGCGCACCGCGCTGCGGGCCGAGGGCGCCACCCCGGCCTCCGTGGCCGCCGAGCACGACGTGGAGCGCCAGGTCCTCGTCGACGCCCTCGTCGCCGCGGGGGAGGAGCGGCTGGCGCGGGCCGTCACCGACGGGCGCCTCACGCAGGAGGAGGCGGACGAGCGCGCCGCGGACCTGCCCGAGGCGGTCGCCACCGCCGTCGACCGGGAGTTTCGCGGCGGGCGCCGCGGCGGCCCGCGCACCGACCCCGACCCCGGCTCCGCCCCCGACCCCGCCGCCGAGGGCGCCGCGGCCGCCTGACGGCACCCGGGCCCGCGCGCGCGGCGCCGGGGGCCGCGCACCCCGCGCGCGGGCTGCGGCACGCGGGGCGCCCC
>NZ_JBJLSG010000326.1:0-1688 GCF_050871925.1 Kineococcus gurbantunggutensis | reverse complement strand
GGCGCCGGGACGCCGCGCCGCCCGGGGCCGCGCCGCGCGGGGGGACCGGCGGGCACCGGCCCGCCCCCACCGACCACCACCACCACCACCACCACCACCAGGACTCTGCCGACCGTCAGAGCAGCCCGAGAAGAGGAACCCCACTGTGACCGCGCTTAGCTCCGAGGCCGCCGACTTCAGCTGGCTCCTCGACAACTTCGTCCGCAGCACTCCCGGCGTCCAGCACACCGTCGTCGTCTCCGCCGACGGCCTGCTCATGGCGATGTCCGACAAGCTGCACCGCGAGGCCGGCGACCAGCTCGCCGCCATCGTCTCGGGCGTCTCCAGCCTCGCCCGCGGCGCCGCCCGCCAGCTCGACTCCGGCGACGTGCGCCAGGCGATCATCGAGATGGACGACTCGTTCTTCTTCCTGGTCAACGTCTCCGACGGCTCGGTCCTGGCCGTGTCCGCCGAGGCCGGCTGCGACGTCGGCCTCATCGGCTACGAGATGGCCATGCTGGTGCAGCGCTTCGAGACCGTCCTGACCCCGCAGCTGGTCTCGGAGATGCGGGCCGCCCTGCCCGTCTCCGCCCCGGCCGGCGCCCGGTGGTGACCCCGCCATGACAGCAGCAGGGAGCGCGGACCTCTGGTCCGACGACGACGAGGACGCCGAGGAGTTCACCGTCCGCCCCTACACCGTCACCGGTGGGCGGACGCGCCCCACGAACGCCGACCTGCCGGTCGAGGCGCTCGTGGAGGCCCTGGCCGAGCCCGAGGTCGGGATGACGCCCGAGCGGCGCCGGATCCTGGAGCTGACCCGGACCTCGTACCTCTCGGTCGCCGAGCTGTCCGCCCACGTCCACCTGCCCGTCGGGGTCCTGCGGGTCGTGGTCAGCGACCTCGCCGCCTCCGGCAAGGTGCGCGTCCACGGCCTGACCCTGGCCACGTCCCCCCAACCCGCGACCACCATCAGCGTCCTGGAGAGTGTTCTCAATGGCATTTCCTCGCTCTGACGTGAGCGCCCCCGCGCCAGGCGCTGCGGGGACCGCCACCGAGCCCACCGCCCCGCCCACCGTCGTCAAGATCGTCGTGGCCGGCGGGTTCGCCGTCGGCAAGACGACCTTCATCGGGTCGATCTCCGACATCGAGCCGCTGCGCACCGAGGCGGCCATGACCGAGCACTCGGTCGGGGTCGACGACGCGGGCCTGAACTCGGACCGCAAGACCTCCACCACGGTCGCGATGGACTTCGGCCGCATCGCCCTGCCGGGCAACCTGTGGCTGTACCTGTTCGGCACCCCGGGCCAGGACCGCTTCCTGTTCATGTGGGACGACCTGGTCAAGGGCGCCATCGGCGCGGTCGTCCTGGTCGACACCGACCGCCTCGACCAGTGCTTCCCGGCCGTGGACTACTTCGAGTCCCGCGGCATCCCCTTCGTCGTGGCGGTCAACTGCTTCGACGGCGTCGCCCAGCACGACCTGGACTCCGTGCGCGAGGCCCTGGCGGTGCCGGACCACGTCCCGCTCGTCTACACCGACGCGCGCAGCAAGGCCGCCACCAAGCACAGCCTCATCACGCTCGTGCAGACCGCGCTGGCCCGCCTGAACCAGAGCTGAGCCGGGGTCGGCACCGCGCCGGCACCGCGCCGGCACCGCGCTGAGCAGGGCCCGCGCGCCCGCCGGGAGGCCGGCACCCCGCCCGGGGTGCC
>NZ_JBJLSG010000325.1:0-1708 GCF_050871925.1 Kineococcus gurbantunggutensis | reverse complement strand
CTGCACCCGTTCCCACAAGGCATCCGGGACCAGCTCCACGACTCGCTCGGGCAGGGCCTCGTCGGTCATGCCCTCAGGCTGCGACGGCGGCAGTGGCCCCGCAACTCATAGTGAAACGAGTTATTAGCCGTTCACTGCAGCGACAGCCGGTAGCTCGCCGCCTGCGGGGGCTCGGGCAGCTCTGGCAGTTCGGTGGTTGCGGTGACGACCGGGCGGATCCAGTGCGTGCGTTCCCAGTCCCAGGCCCACGACGTCGTCGTGCCGATGCCAGCTCTGGTGCTGGTGCCGGTGCCGGTGTGGGGCACGTACAGCGCGCTGAGCAGGCCGGCGAAGCTGAGGTGCATACCGTCGAAGTCCTCGGCCACCGCGTTCCAGGTGGGCGCTGGGCCGTTGTCGAGGTCGGCGCTGCGCTCCAGGCTGTCGTCGGAGCCGGGGTGGGTGGACGGGTCGCCGTAGCGCGCGACCAGCTCGTGCCAGTCGGCGGCGCAGTGAACCTCGGCCACCCGGGCTCACTCGCCGATGTGCAGGCGCTGCTGGCGCACGGGGTAGTGCGGGTGCCAGTCGCCGGCGCCGCAGGCCAGCTCGGCGTGGGCGCTGGAGCGGATCGGCTCCCCGGGCGGCACGCTCAGCTCGCTGGAGGTGATCAGGGAGCGCAGCGGTTTCTGGGCGTACGTCTCCCACGCGGCGATGGCACCGGTGGGCACCGGCACCGCCTCGGGGGCGGGCTGGTGGTCCTCGTGCCCGGTGAGCAGCAGCTGCGCCTCGCGGCGCAGCGGCGCCTGCCACCAGGCGTTGCGCGCATCGGCCAGGACCGAGCGCACCAGGGGTCGCAGGCACTGGGCGGCGTCCACGGCGGCGGTGCGGGCGGTGGGCGCGGTGCCGCTCCAGGGGTTCAGCTCGCGCAGGGCGGTGCTGGCCGCGGTGCAGGCGGTGGCCGGATCGGCCAGGTCGTCGGCGCTGAGGTCGTTGCGCTGGGCCAGGACGAAGAAGGCGGCGGCCACCGGGGCCCGCAGGAAGTCCTCGAGGCGGTGCTCCATGCCCGGCATGGGCGCATCGTGCCGCAACGGCGACCAGTCGGACATCGGCACCACGTGGGTGGTCGGGTTCACCGCTGGTGCTCAAGGAGCGGGGCCGAGGTGCCGATAGGGGTCTCACCCGCACGGCGTAAGGAGATCAGCGTGAAGCGTCCTGCTCGCTGCACCGGCCAGCTCGGCCAGCTCGGCCTGCTTGCCCTGGCCGGCCTTGCCCTGACCGTGGGCGCCCTCGCGGTGGTGCCCGGCCTGGGCGACGAGGTAGCCGACGCAGCGGCCGCGGCGCCGCCGGTGCAGGCCGGCCCCACGCCGACGCACGCGCCGGCGCACGCGAGCCCGGTGCCGGGCCGCGCGGGCCTGGACCCCGACGCGGAGCTGGTGCACCCGTTCCTGCGCCCGGCCGTGCCGGCGCCGGGTGCGCCCGGGCCCAGTCAGTCAGAGGTGCTCGGGCCCGGGTCCGTGCAGGTGCCCACCCGCACCCAGGCGCCTCGCGTCGTGATCCGCCCGGCGTGAGGTGAACACCTGACCGCTCGCTCACCGTGCGATGACCGCCCGGTGCTGCTGCCCGGTGCTGCTGCCCGGTGCTGCTGCCCGGTGCTGCTGCCCGGTGCTGCTGCCCGGTGCTGCTGCCCGGTGCTGCTGCCCGGTGCTGCTGCCCGGTGCTGCTGCCCGGTGCT
>NZ_JBJLSG010000324.1:0-1742 GCF_050871925.1 Kineococcus gurbantunggutensis | reverse complement strand
GGGCCCCCCCCCCCCGCCCCCCGCCCCCCCCCCCCCCCGCCGGCCGCGCGGGCCCCGCGCGGGTGGTGCGGGGGTGCTGCGGGGTCAGGACACGGCGTCGAGGGCGTTGACGACGCCCCGGCCGTAGAACCCGTTGCGGTCGGCCGGACCGGCGCAGGTGGCGGTGGAGGTCACCTCGCCGTTGGGGGTGACGCGGCGGTAGGTGAACTCCGCCGGCGTCGGGCAGGCCACGTCGTCGGCGGTGCCCAGCAGGAACGCCTCGGTCAGCTCGGGGTCCAGGGTGAGCGTGCCGGGGTGGGCGGGGTCGTTCTCGCCGTGCTCGCTGACCACGAGGGCGGCCACGCCCGCGGCGTGCGGGGCGGCCATGGAGGTGCCCTGCAGGTAGCGGTAGTAGGCGTCGCGGCCGTCGCGGGTGGTCTCGCGCAGGACGGAGGGGGTGGTGGGCTCGCCGTCGGCGTCGATCAGGCCCTGCGCGGCGAGCACGCCCGCCGGGTAGGTGGACAGCACCTGCGCGGCGGGGTTCGAGCGGCCGTTGGGGGTGTCGTACGCGTCGCCGCCGGGGGCGGCCACGTCGGCCTGCTCGGTGCCGTAGTTGGAGTAGTACGCCTTGCGGCCGGAGGGGCCGGTGGAGGTGACGGTCACGACGCCGTCGCTCTCGGCGGGCACGGACAGGCAGGTGGAGTTGTCGATGGTGCGCTCGCGCGCGCCGGCGGGGTTCCCCTGGGCGTCGAGCGGGTAGTTCGGGCTGGAGGTGTCCACGCCGGGCGCGCCGAGGTCGGTGGCGGCGTTGCCGGCGGCGCCGACGGGCAGGACGCCCTTGCTGCGCGCGTAGTCCAGGGCGCGCTGCACGGCGGTGACGGTGGTGCGCTGCGAGGCCTGCTCCTCGGGGGAGTCCGCCGGGTTCGCCCGGCAGTTGAACAGCCACGGGTCGACGTAGAAGCTCATGTTCACCACGTCGACGCCGGAGTCGCCGGCGAAGGTGAGGGCGTCGAGCACGGGCTGCAGGAAGAAGTACCCGGAGTCCTGCCCGGCGCGCAGGTTCACGAGGTTCACGCCGGGGGCGACGCCGGCGACGCCGAGGCCGTTGGCGGCGGCGGCGATGGTGCCGGCGACGTGGGTGCCGTGGCCGCCCTCGTCGACGTCGGCCGGGTCGAGGCAGCCCTCGACCTCGCAGGGCCCGTCGATCTCGGGCAGGTCGGTGGCGAAGTTCCGGCTGCCGGCGGCGTCGAAGTTCGGGGCGATGTCGGGGTGGGAGGCGTCGACCCCGGTGTCGATGACGCCGACGGTGACCTTCCGGCTGCCGGGCTGGACGGCGTGGGAACCCTCGGCGGTGGCGTCGATGGCCTGCATGTCCCACTGCAGGCCGGCCAGCGGCTCGGCGCCGGGCCGCCTGGCCGGGCGGGCCTTGAGCACGGTGTCACCGCCGGGGACGGTGGCGGTCAGGCGCTCCACGGCGCGGTCGGCGTCGCCGGCGCCGTCGGGCGAGGTGCCGATGCGGCTGTTGGCGGCGGCGCCGGCCAGGCCGGCGGTCCCGGCGACCCGGGTGGTGAAGTCCTCGGAACCGGCGCGCACGAGGGCGTACCCGACCTCGGCGTTGCTGGACAGGACGGTGCCGCCGGCGGTGGGGGGGGGGGGGGGGGGGGGGGGGGGGGGGGGGGGGGGGGGGGGGGGGGGGGGGGGGGGGGGGGGGGGGGGGGGGGGGGGGGGGGGGGGGGGGGGGGGGGGGGGGGGGGGGGGGGGGG
>NZ_JBJLSG010000323.1:0-1745 GCF_050871925.1 Kineococcus gurbantunggutensis | reverse complement strand
GCACGGGACCCGGGGCGCCCGGGCCGCCCGGCGGCCCGCGGCCCTCAGGGGGCCGGCAGCAGCCGCAGCTCCAGGGAGTCCACGCGGTCGGCGACGACGTCGGAGGCGCCCAGGCGCTCGCCCAGCCGGGCGGTCACCCGGCCCAGCCCCTCGCGGTCCAGCCCCGGGGCGACCCCCACGACCAGGCGCAGCTCGGCCCGCTCGGCGGCCTCCAGGCGCACGCCGCGCACCCCGGGCACGTCGGCCAGCGCCTCGGCCACGGCCGCCTCGACGATGCCGTCGAAGGGGGCGGGCACCCACTCGCGCTCGCGGGCCAGCGCCCACAGCGCCGTGCGGCGCACCACGAAGCGCACCGGGCCGGCCGGGTCCAGCACGAGCACCTCGCAGCCCTCCTGCACCCCCGACAGGGCCGCGCGGGCGGCGGGCACCGGCACGGGCCGGGCGTCGGCGCGCCAGGCGGCCAGGGCGGCCAGGTCCGTGAACAGGGGCAGGCCGCGGCGGCCGTCGGGCTGCGTGAGCAGCGCCAGCGCCATGTCGGCGCTCTTGTCGCCGGCCGGGCCGGCCGCCACGACCTCCTGCTCGCCCAGGACGGCGACCACGGGGGCGAAGACGCGCGCGGCGGCCAGCTGCGCCACCACGCGGGCCTCGGCGCGCAGCAGGTCCTCCGGTCCGGCGCCGGCGCCGCGGGCGCCGGCCCAGTCGGTCAGCGCCCGCCCCAGGCCGGGCGCCCGGGCGCCCTCGTCGCCGGTGAAGGGGTTGGGCAGCAGGGTCCGCCCCGCCCAGGGCACCCCGGCGGAGTCGGTCCCCGGACCGGCCCCCGGTCCGGGGGCGCCGGTCCCGGCGTCCCCGCCGCCCCCGGCGGCGCCCGGCGCGGGGTCCGCTCCGGTCAGGGCCGGCCGGCCACGTCGAGGGCCTGCGGCAGCGTGAAGGCGCCGGCGTACAGGGCCTTGCCGACGATCGCGCCCTCGACGCCGACCCCGACGAGCTCGCGCAGCGCGCGCAGGTCCTCGAGGCTGGAGACGCCGCCGGAGGCGACGACGGGGGCGCTGGTGCGCGAGCACACCTCGCGCAGCAGCTCGGTGTTCGGCCCGCGCAGGGTGCCGTCCTTGGTGACGTCGGTGACGACGTAGCGGGAGCAGCCGTCGGCGTCCAGGCGCGCGAGGACCTCCCACAGGTCCCCGCCCTCGCGGGTCCAGCCGCGCGCGGCGAGGGTGGTGCCGCGCACGTCGAGGCCGACGGCGATGCGCTCGCCGTGGCGGGCGATGGCCGAGCGGGTCCACTCGGGGTCCTCCAGCGCGGCGGTGCCCAGGTTCACGCGCCGGCACCCGGTGGCCAGCGCGGCCTCCAGGGAGGCGTCGTCGCGGATGCCGCCGGAGAGCTCCACGGCCACGTCCAGGCGCCCGACGACGTCGGCGAGCAGCTCGCGGTTGGAGCCGCGGCCGAAGGCGGCGTCGAGGTCGACGAGGTGGACCCACTCGGCGCCGGCCTCCTGCCAGGCGAGGGCCGCCTCCAGGGGGGAGCCGTAGAAGGTCTCGCTGCCGGCCTCGCCCTGCACGAGGCGGACGGCCTGGCCGTCGGCGACGTCGACGGCGGGGAGCAGTTCGAGGCGGGGGGCCGGCGAGGGGGTGCTGGTCACGGGCGGGCAGTCTACGGAGGCCCGGCGGGGGGGGGGGGGGGGGCGCGGGGGGGGGCCCGCCCCCCCCGCCCCCCCCCCCCCCCCGCACACACCAACCCCCCCCTCGCCC
>NZ_JBJLSG010000322.1:0-1750 GCF_050871925.1 Kineococcus gurbantunggutensis | reverse complement strand
CCGGTCCGGCCGGACCGGGCGGCCGCCCTCACGGGGTGCGCGGGGGGCCGCCGGCGTCCGCCGCCGGTGCGCTGGCGCTCCAGGTCGCCCACAGCCGCGCGTAGCGCCCGCCGGCGGCGACCAGCTCGTCGTGGCTGCCCAGCTCCACCAGGCGCCCGTGCTCGAGCACGGCGACGCGGTCGCAGGCGCGCGCCTGGGTGAGGCGGTGCGCCACGACGACCGCGGTGCGCCCGGCGGTCACCGCGCGCGCGGCGTCCTCCAGCTCGCGCGCGCCGGCGCTGCCGGCCTCGGCGGTGGCCTCGTCGAGGACGACGAGGGCGGGGTCGCGCAGCACGACGCGCGCCAGGGCGAGCTGCTGCTCCTGCGCGGCGGTCAGCGGGTGCGCCCCGGCGCCGACGCGGGTGCCCAGCCCCTCCGGCAGGGCGGCCACCCAGCCGTCGGCGCCCACGGCGGCCAGCGCCGCGCGCAGCCGCTCGTCGGGGGCGCCGGGGGCGGCGAGCGCGAGGTCCTCGCGCAGGGCGCCGGTGAACACGTGCGCCTCCTGGGTGACGACGGCGACGTGCGCGCGCAGCTGCTGCGGGTCCAGGCCGGCCAGGTCGGTGCCGTCGAGCAGGACGCGGCCGGGGGCGGGGACCAGCACGCCGCCCAGCAGCGCGGCCAGCGTGGACTTGCCGGCGCCGGACTCGCCGACGACCGCGAGGCTGGCGCCGGCGGGCACGTCCAGGTCCACGCCGTGCAGGACGGGCGCGCCGCCGGCGTAGGCGTGGGACAGGCCCCGCACGCTCAGCGCCGCGGGGTGGCGCACGCGGCGCCGCGGGCCGGGCGCGGGCGGGTCGAGGTCGGCCACGCCGACGAGGCGGGCCAGCGCGGCGCCGGCGCGCTGGACGTCGTCGAAGCTGAGCAGCAGCACCCCCAGCGGCCCGAAGAGGCGGTGGAAGAGCAGCGCGGCGCCGGTGACGTCGCCGACGCTGACGACGTCGGCGCGCACGAGGTGGAACCCGGTGAGCAGCAGCGCGGACAGCCCCAGCGCCTCGGCGGCGTTCATGGAGACCGACAGGCGCGCGAACACCCGCAGCGCGTCCAGGGCGGCGACCACCCCGCGGGCGGAGGCGCGCTCGACGCGGGCGGTCTGCTCCTCCTGGGCGCCGTACGCCTGCACGGTGCGGGTGCCGTGCAGGGACTCCAGCACCACGCGGGAGCGCTCGGCGGCCACGGCGCGCTCGCGCGCGTACAGCGGCGCCGCGCGCGGCAGGTAGCTGCGCAGCGCGACCGCGTAGACGGGGAAGACGGTGCAGAACGCCAGGGCCAGGCGCCAGTCCAGGGCGGCGAACCCGACGGCGGCCAGCACGACGGTCACCAGGGAGGTCAGCACGGTGGCGACCAGCTCGGTGGAGGAGGTGAACAGCTCCACGTCCTCGGTGACGCGGGAGGCGACGTCGGCGCCGCCGGCGCGCTCGAGGCGCTCGGCGTCCAGGTGCAGGGAGCGGTCCACCACGCGCTCGCGCAGGTCGGCGGCGACCTCCACGCCCAGGCGCTCGCTGCGCGCGCGGGCCAGGGCGGCGAAGACGGCGGTGAGCACGGCGACCACGGCCAGGCCCGCGAACAGCGCCCACAGCCGGCGCTGCGCGCCCGGGTCCGGTCCGGCGCCGGCGCCGGCGCCGCCCAGGAAGGCGCCTACCCACTCGACCAAGCGCCCGAGCAGCAGCGGGACGAGCAAGAGCCCGGCGGGGGAGGGGGCGGGGGTGTCCAG
>NZ_JBJLSG010000321.1:0-1784 GCF_050871925.1 Kineococcus gurbantunggutensis | reverse complement strand
GCCGGGCACCGACCCGGCGCCCGCCGGGCACCCACGGGTCATCAGGCCTGCGCCGGTGCGCGGGGGAAGCGCAGCACCGCTGGAGTGTTCGCGGGTGGGGGCTCCAGTGCTCTTGTCCCTGCTGCTGTCCCTGCTGCTGTCCCTGCTGCTGTCTCCGCTTCCGGCGCGGTCCGCGGCGCTGGCAGCACGCCGGTGAGGGGGCGGGGCGGGCGCGTCGCAGCCTGCGCGGGTGTCGCTGCGGATCGCGAGCCGTCGTGGGGCATTGCGCTGAACGGGGGTGCTGTTGCTGCGTGCGGGTGCTCTTCAGCGCTGATCGCCCGGGTGTGGTTTCAGCCGCGGCGTCGTGGTGGCGATGGCGGTGGCGATGGCGATGGCTGTGCTCCGCTGTGCCGTGCAGGGGCAGGTGCCGCGCGCTGCACCGGAGGATGGGAGCTGCTGATGGCGTTCGAGGACCCGGCCGTGGCCGAGCACCGCCGCTCGGTCTGCGCCGCGCGCTACCTGCTGCTGCCTGCCGCCGCCAGGCAGCAGCTGGACGTCCTGGCGCGGTGCACCGGCGAGCTGCTGCAGGCTCCCGTCGCTGTGGTCAGCGCGGTCACGGACTGTGCCGTGCACCACCTCGGCCAGCACGGCGTGCGCGGCTGGGCTGCGCGCACCAGGGCCGTTCCGGTGGAGTTCTCCTTCTGCCCCGCCACCGTCAGCGCCGGTGGCACGCACGTGATCGTCGATGCCCGTGCCGATGAGGTGCACCGCGCCAACCCGCTCGTGGAGCGCTCGCAGATGATCAGCTACGCCGGTGTCGCGCTGCGCGACCGGAGCGGGCTGGTCATCGGCACGCACTGCGTCATCGACGCCTGCCCGCGCCGCTTCGGCGGGCACGAGCTGCGCCTGTTGCAGGAGGCCGCGCAGCAGGTGCAGCAGCTGCTGCACCGTTGGGCTCGCCCTGCGCGCGAGGCACCTTGGTGATCGGCACCTGTCGCGCCTGCTGTGCTGCGGCGGCGGCGAGGCCGTTACGCCAGCGCCACTGCCACCGCCTCGAACGCGCGTGACGCCGCGCGCCAGCGCCAGGTGGGGCACCACTGCAAACCGGGGTCTAGTAGCACGAGCTTGACCCGCCCGGTCCGGTCCGGCCCGGTCTGGCCTAGCCCGCCTGCCGCTGTAGCTGTTCCTGTGGCTGCCACCGTCGAGGCCGCTGCGCCCGCGGCGGTGAAGCAGGCGCGGTGAACGGGCAGCGCTCCTTCTGCACCAGCCCGGGCTGTCGCGCTGCCTGCCCACCGGCGCCGGCGTGAGCACCACGGCAGTGGGCGCCAGCCGGTGGGCGGTGGGCGCCGGCCGGTGGGCGGTGGGCGGTGGGCGCCGGCCGGTGGGCGTGGTGCCGGTGAGCATCACGCCGGTGAGCATCACGTCGGTGAGGTCGTGCCGCCGTCGGTGCGAACGGCCTGGGCGCTCAGGGTGATGCGCACGCGGTGAGCGTCGTAGAGCACCTCGACCTCCTCCAGGGGAGCGCCCTGCAGGCGCAGGGCGTGCTGCTGGGCGCGCTGGTGCAGGCGCTCGTGCGCCCTGGCCATGGCGGCGGCGGTGTCGGCTCGCCACTCGGCGTCCTTGACGATGGTGGTCAGCACGAGGTGCTCGGTGTCGCGGGTGCTGTTCACGGCGGGTGCCTTACAGCTCCTTTCACTATGACGTTGGGAGCTTGCGGTAGCAGATGAGCGCGCACGCCAGCTGCAGCAGGCTCAGGTGCAGATCGGCTCGCACCTCGTAGCGGATCCGCAACCGCTTGAACTGGT
>NZ_JBJLSG010000320.1:0-1797 GCF_050871925.1 Kineococcus gurbantunggutensis | reverse complement strand
CCGGACCCCGGCCGGGGTCCGGGGCCGCGGCGGTCTCAGGCGGCCAGCGACTCCAGCCAGCGCACCAGCAGGCGCGCGCCGAAGCCGGTGGCCCCGCGCCCGACCTCGTGCTCGGGGGCGTCCGAGCGGCCCGGGCCGGCGATGTCCAGGTGCGCCCAGCGGCGCCCGCCGGTGAACGGCTGCAGGAACTGCGCGGCCAGGATCGTGCCGGCGCCGGCGCCGGGGGTGGAGGCGACCTGCCGGGCGTCGGCGAGGTCCGAGCGCAGCAGCTCGGCGTACTCGGGCACCAGCGGCAGGCGCCACACGCGCTCCCCCGACGCCTGCGAGGCGGCGGTCAGCTGCGCGGCCAGGGCGTCGTCGGAGGCGAACAGCGCCGCGTGCCGCTTGCCCAGCGCGACGGAGGCGGCGCCGGTGAGGGTGGCGACGTCGACGAGGACGTCGGGGTCCAGGGTCGCGTCGGCGTAGGCCAGGGCGTCGCCGAGCACCAGGCGCCCCTCGGCGTCGGTGTTGTTGACCTCGGTGGTGCGCCCGCCGTAGTGGCGCACCACGTCCCCGGGGCGGTAGGAGGAGCCGCCGAAGGCGTTCTCGGCCAGCGCCAGCAGGCCCGTCACCCGCACCGGCAGCTTCAGCCGGGCGGCGGCGGCCACGACGGCGAGCACGACGGCCGCGCCGGTCATGTCCGTCTTCATCGGCACCATCGACTCGCGCGGCTTGAGCGCCAGCCCCCCGGTGTCGTAGGTGATGCCCTTGCCGGCGATCACCACGTGCGGGGCGCCGGCGGCGGCGCGGCCGCGCGGGCGGTAGCGCACCTCGGCCAGGGCCGGCGCGGACGGCGAGCCGCCGCCCACGGCGAGCAGGCCGCCGAAGCCCTCCCGGCGCAGCTGCGCCTCCTCGCGCACCTTCACCGTCAGCCCGTGCGCGGCGGCGGTGGCGCGGGCCTGCGCCACCACCCAGGCGGGGTCCTTGAGGTTGGAGGGGGTGGCGGCCAGGTCGCGGGCCAGGGCGGTGGCGGCGGCCAGCGCCTCGCCGCGGGCCACCGCGGCCGCGTCCACGTCGCCCACGAGCAGCAGGCGCCGGGGCGCGGGCTCGGCGCCCGCGCGCCGGCCGGCGAGCGGCGGGACGTGGGAGGCGAGCAGGAAGCCCTCCACGACGGCGCGCACGCCGTCGGGGCCGGCGCCGTCGGCCAGGGTGGTGGCCACGTCGGTGCCGGGGCCGGCGGCGCGGGCCAGCGCCGCCGCGGCGCGGCGCAGCGCCGCGGGCGAGGAGTCCCCGACCCCCAGCACGAGCAGGCGGCGCGGGGAGCCGTCGGGGGCCGGGACGGGCAGGCGCGCGCTGCGGCCGGCCTCGCCGGACACGTCCTCGGCCGCGCACAGGGCGGCCAGGTCCGCGCCGTAGCGCACGGCGGCGTCGGCGGCGCCCGGGCGCGGCTCGACGGCGGCGCCCTCACCGGCGCCGGGGGCCACGGGCACCGCGAGCACGTCGCAGCCGTCCAGGTCGGCGGCGGCCAGCGGGCCGGGCACCACCTGCACGGCGGGCGGTCGCCAGCGGCGCAGCTCGGGCTGCGCGGCGCGCACGGGGCTGGTGGTGGTGGGGCTGCTCACGGGCGTCCTGCCTGCTCTGCTCGAGGGGCTTCGGGGCGGGGCCGCGGCACGGCGGCCGCGGCGGCGCGGGGGGACGGCGCGGGGGGGGGGCGCCCCGCGCCCACCACCCCCCGCGCGCCCCCCACCACCCCCCCCCCCCCCACCGGCCACCCCCCCCCCCCCCCCCCCCCCCCGCCCCCCCCCACCACCCACACCC
>NZ_JBJLSG010000319.1:0-1842 GCF_050871925.1 Kineococcus gurbantunggutensis | reverse complement strand
GCGTTGACGGGGGGCGCGCGGACGCGGGCGCCGGCCACCCCGCCGGCGGCCCCCCCCCCCCCCCCCCCCCCCGGCCCCCCCGCGGGCGGGGGGCGGGGGAGCGGAGCGGGGACGGGCGTGGGCCGTGGCGCGGCTCAGCCGTGGCGCAGCTCGGCGGTGCCCGGGCGCTTGCCCGCGCGCACCGGCACGAACGCGATCACCAGGCCCAGGAAGGCCATGACGCCGTGGAAGGTGGCCATCGGCCAGTTCGCGTTGAGGACGCCGCCGTCGTAGGTGACCCCGGTGTACGCGAACAGCGCCGCCCCGGCCAGGAACAGCAGGACCCCGTACCAGCGCGCGCGCCGGGCGCCGGTGCGCCCGGCCAGGCCCAGGGCGCCCAGCACCAGGTGCACCACGTTCAGCAGCGGGTTGGTGGACAGGCCCAGCACCTGCTGCTCGTGCGTGCCGCCGGTGAAGTCGCTGAAACCGCTCACCGCGAAGCCGGCCACCCCCAGCACCAGCAGCAGCACCCCCGCGACCAGGGAGAGGTGCTGGCCCGCGGTGGTGCGGGGTCGGTCCACCGAGACCCTTCCCGACATGTCGAGGCTCATGGAGGACAGGTGCCCCGCACGGGCCCCGCTGAAACCGCCGGGCGCTGCGGCAGCGTGAAGCGCACCGTGGTGCCCCCGCCGGGGGTCTCCTCGGCGCGGATGCGCCCGCCGTGGCGGGCGACGATGCGCTGGCAGGTGGCCAGCCCGATGCCGTGGCCGGTGCGGGCCGAGGGGTCCACCTGCGCGTACATCTCGAACACCCGCTCGCGGTGCTCGGCGGGGATGCCGGTGCCGTTGTCCACCACGGCGACCTCCCACCCGCCGGCGCCGTCGGGGGCGGCGCTCACGCGCACCGCGCAGGGCCGCCGCGGGTCGCGGTACTTCACGGAGTTGCCCACGAGGTTCTGCAGGAGCTGGCGCAGCAGCACCGGGTCGCAGTACACCCGCGGCAGGTCCGCCGGCACCTGCACGCTCGCGCCGGCGGCGCGCACGGCCGCGTCCAGGTCGTGCACGGCCAGGCGCGCCACCTCCCCGAGGTCGGCCAGCTCGCGCCGGCCCGTGCCGCCGGTCTGCGAGTAGCTCAGCAGCGAGTCCATCAGCTCCGTCATGCGCGCCACGCCGCGCCGGGCCGTCTCGACCCAGCCGCGGCCCTCCTCGCCGATGGCCTCCCCGTGCACCTCGCCCAGCATCTCCAGGTACCCCGAGACCACCGCCAGCGGCGAGCTGAGGTCGTGGCTGGCGATGCCGGCGAACTGCTCCAACTCGGTGTTGGAGCGCTCCAGCTCCTCGCCGCGGTCGGCCAGCTCCTGGGTGCGCTCGGCCAGCTCCACGTGGGCGGCGACCAGCGCCTGCTCGCGCGCCCGCTCGGCGGTGACGTCGTGCATGACCACCACCGCGCCCAGGCAGGTGCCGTCGGCGGTGCGCATCGCCCGCCCCGAGCACGTCACCCGGCGCGGCCGCCGCCCGGGGCGGGCGACGACCACCTCCAGGCCCTGCACGAACTCCTCGCGCAGCACCCGGTGCACCGGCACCTTGTGCGCCGGCAGCGGCGTGACGCCGTCCGGGCCGAGCAGGCCGTACGCGCCGGCGTGCTCGGAGGGGTCCAGCCGCGCGTCGGCGTCCAGCCCGTGCCAGGCGCGGGCGGTGTCGTTGAACATCACCAGGCGCCCCTCGGGGTCGGCCACGACGATCCCGGCGTGGGGGGGGGGGGGGGGGGGGGGGGGGGGGGGGGGGGGGGGGGGGGGGGGGGGGGGGGGGGGGGGGGCGGGGGGGGGCGGCGCGCCGCGCCCCTCGCGCGGCCTGACTGGGGCTG
>NZ_JBJLSG010000318.1:0-1849 GCF_050871925.1 Kineococcus gurbantunggutensis | reverse complement strand
GGGGGCGCCGCGCCCCCGCCCCCCGCGCGTGCCGCGCCCCGGCTACCGGGCGGTCACCGCCGTCCAGTGCACGGCGCGCGCCACCTGCGAGAACAGCCCCTTGGGGTGGTCGCGGAACAGCGGCTCGGTGCCGAAGGCGACGACCGCGGTGCCCCGCTCGTCCACCCCGCGCACCAGGGACGCCTGCCCGGCGGCCTGCTCCTGCCCGCCGGCGCCGTCCTGCCCGGCGCGCCAGTGCCCGGCGACCAGCGGGCCGGAGGAGGCGTAGCGCTGCTCGGCGACGACGCCCTCGCCCAGGCCGGTGAACCACAGCGGCGCGTAGACGAAGGAGTCCGGCAGGGCCCGCGCGGTCAGCGGCCCGCCGGAGTTGTCCACCGCGACGACGCCGTTGGCGGCGCCGGGACCGCGCACGGCGGTGACCTCCAGCAGGTCGGCGGAGGCGTTGAACGCCGCTCCGGCCGCGCCGCGCGTGACGACGCCGCCGTCGGCGAGGAAGGCGTCCAGGGCCGCGCGCGCCGGCGCGCCCAGCGCGGCGCGGTCCAGGCCGGTGGACACGTACAGCACGTCCACGCCCTCCCAGGAGAACCCGGCGTCCAGGACCGCGGTGGAGACGGGGACGACGTCGAAACCCATCCCGGTCAGCGCGGTCAGCTCGTCGCCGCCGGCGGCGGCCGCGACGGTGACGTCCTCCAGCGGGGTGCCGGAGCCGCCGGGCGCGACGCCCTCCACGCGCACGCCGAAGCGCTGGGCGGCGCCCTCGACGGCGCGGCGGGCGGCGGCCGGGGCGATCGCGGTGCCGTCCTCGCGCCAGCGCAGCGCCACGCCCTGGTCCAGCAGGGAGTTCACGGCGCCGACGTCGCGGGGGTCGTCCAGGCGCAGCAGCAGGTCGTCGCCGCGGCGGGCGGTGACCGCCCCGGTGGGCGCGGCGACCGCGACGGGGGTGCCGCGCACGGCCAGGGCGCCCTCGCGCACGACGTCGACGGAGGCGCCCCACAGCAGGCGGTGGCTCCAGCCGCTGATGTCGTACATCACCGGCACGTCCGCGCTGATGTCGCGGCCGGCCTCCAGCACGACGTTGGCCAGGCCGCGCTTGGCCTGGTGCATGTCCACGACGTGCGAGCCGGCCGCGTAGCGCACCCCGCCGGCGGTGAAGGGAGCGTCGGCGCGGGTGACGCGCACGTCGTTGGCGACGAGGTGGTCCACGAGGCGGGCCGCGGCCGCGGCGCTGCGCTGCCCCTCCCCGGCCGGGATGACGTAGGCGCGCGGGAAGGTGGTGGTGTAGCGGTCCTCCGGGCCGAACCCGGGCACGGCCCCGTCGGCGAGGGTGCGCTGCGCCTCGCCGGCCGCGCCGCGGCGGAACACCTCGACCTGGTCGGCCACGAGCTGGCGGCGGTTGCGCACGGCGTACTCCACCGCGGCGCTGATGGTGGCCTCGGCGACGCGCGTGTTCACCTCGGAGCGGCGGCGCAGCTCCGCGACGGGCAGGGTGTCGTACTGGGCGTTGTTCACGCGCAGCGGGAACTCCACGGTCTGCCCGACGGCGCCGTGGTACACGGAGTACATCGGCGTGAAGATCGGCGGCCAGTCGTCCCACTCGCCGGGGGTGAAGTCGCGGAACGGGATGTCCGCGCGCGTGGTCTCCGGCAGCCCGAGCGCCTGGATGGCGCGCTCCATGCCCAGCGCGTTCTCGTAGGCGTGCTTGAGGTACAGGTCGTACTCGTAGTTCTGCCCGTGCGGCGGGGTGCCCGGCTCGATGAGGGTGGTGCCGGTGTAGCCGTGCTCGTCGACGCGCACGAGCGGGGGGGTGGCGCTGTTATCGTCTCGCACGGCGGGGGTCTCCCGGTGAGAG
>NZ_JBJLSG010000317.1:0-1937 GCF_050871925.1 Kineococcus gurbantunggutensis | reverse complement strand
CGCCGGGCAGGCGCCCGGCGCGGGGCCGGTGCCCGGCGCGGGGCTCAGTTGCGCCGCCCCAGCGGGTTGTCCAGGAACGCGGCCCCGCCGACGCGGAAGAGGTCGGGCGAGCGCACGTCGGGCTCGTCGCCGGGCGCGAGGACCCGGCCGGCGTGGCCCTCGGCGTCGTCGCGCGGGCGGTAGCCCAGCGCCTCGCCCTCGGCCAGGCTGAACCAGCGGCGGGTGTTGCGCGAGACGCCCCACACCACCGAGTACCCGGGGGTGCGGTCGGTGACCGCGGCCTCCAGCAGCCGCACCGCGTCGTCGCCGGACATCCACGTGGACAGCCCCCGCACCCCCAGCGGGACCGGGTCGGGGAAGCAGCTGCCGATGCGCAGGGCCACGACCTGCAGGCCGTGGCGGTCGCTGTAGAGCTGCCCCAGGGCCTCGATCGCGGCCTTGCTCCAGCCGTAGTAGCTGTCCGGGCGCACCGGCACGTCGGCGGGCAGGTACCCGTCGACGACCTCGTCGCGGGTGCGGTAGCCGACGGCGTGGTTGCTGGAGGCGAGCACGACGCGGCGCACCCCGCGGCGCACGGCGGCCTCCAGCAGGTTGCGGGTGCCGTCGACGTTGACGGAGAGCACCTCCTCCCACGGCGCCTCGCGGCTGATGCCGCCCAGGTGCACGACGGCGTCGACGCCCTCCAGGGCCGCCTCCAGCGCGGCCGGGTCGGTCACCGACAGCGGCGCCCAGCGCACCCGCCCCCGCGCGCCGGCGGGCGGGGCGGGCAGCGGGTCGGGCACGCGCAGGTCGGTGAGCGTCAGCAGGCGCCCGGGGGCCGCCAGGCGGGGGGCCACCAGCGTGCCCATCGTGCCGGCGGCACCGGTCACCAGGACGTGCTGCGGGGCGGGGCCGGTGCCGCCCGCCTCCGGCGACGGGGTGGTGGGCATCGTCGACCTCCAGTCCGGGAAACGGTTGCCCGGCAGCCTAGCGGCGGGCCCGCCCGGTCCCGCCCGCCCGCGCCCGCGCCGCCCGGTTGCGGGGCCCCGGACCCCCTCCTAGCGTTCCCGACGGGTCGAGACGGGGCCCCGGTCGCGCCGCAGCGCCGTCGCGCCGTGCTGCTGTCGCGGACCGGAGGACCTGTGAGCTCGTGCACGTCGGCGGTGCCCTCCGCGCGGCCGCGCCCCGGCGCCCCTCACGCGGGGGCGGCGGGCCCGTCGACGGCGGGCCGGCGCGTGCGCCGCTTGTGCGAGCCGTCGCAGAACGGCGCCTCGGCGCTGCGCCCGCACCGGCACAGGGCCACCGTCCTGCGCCCGGGGTCCAAGCGGCGCCCCTCTCCGTCGAGCAGCGTGACCGGCCCGCGCAGCAGCAGCGGCCCGGCGGGGCAGACGGTCACGGTGACGTCCTCGGCGCGGGCGTCGGGGCGGGCGGCGGTCGGGGTCTCGGGATCCACGACGCACTGCCTACCCCGCGGCGGGGCGGCGCGCACCTGCGCGCCCGACCCGCGCTCGCGCGGGCGTCCCGGACGGCCCGGGCGGCCCGGCACCGGGCGGACCAGCAGCGCACCCCACGGCGCCCCGACGGGCGCACCAGACGAGGACGGGACCAGCCGATGACCACGACCACGCCCACCCCCACCACCACGTCCACCCCGGGGCCCGCCCCCGCGCCCGCCGGCGCGCGCACCGACGACCCGGTGCTCGTGCACGCGCCCGACCCGGCCGCGGCCGCCGCGGACGGGCGCCTGCCGCTGCCGCCGGCGCGCGGCGAGCTGAGCGCCGCCCTGCTGCGGCACCTGCTCGCCGGGCCGGGCGCGGGCGGCGCCGGTGAGCTGCGCGCCCTGGCGGCCCGCACCGGGGGGGGGGGGGGGGGGGGGGGGGGGGGGGGGGGGGGGGGGGGGGGGGGGGGGGGGGGGGGGGGGGGGGGGGGGCGGGGGGGGGGGGGGGGGGGGGGGGGGG
>NZ_JBJLSG010000316.1:0-1938 GCF_050871925.1 Kineococcus gurbantunggutensis | reverse complement strand
TCGCGATCGCCGCCCTAACGGACGCGCTGGGCGCGGCCGGAGCCCCGGGGGGGGCGGCGGGCCGCCGCCGCCCCCCTCCGCGAGCGCCCTGACGTGCCCGGCGCGCCGGCGCAGCAGCCGGCGCAGGTACGGGGCCAGCACCAGGCGGACCGCGAGGGCCCCGAGCGGGCCGCCGAGGGCGCTGACGGCCATCCGGTCCGTCATGCGGGTGCGCCCGTCGCCGAGGTCCTCGAACAGGTGCTCGTGGTGCAGGGAGCGGAAGGGACCGCGCACCTGCTCGTCGACGAAGCGGTGCGGGCGCTGGTGGGCGGTGACGCGGCTGGTCATGCGCCAGCGCACCCCGAGGTGGCGCGCGCGGAAGGTCACCTCGTCGCCGGGGCCCAGCAGGCGCCGGCCGCCGGGGGTGCTCGCCGTCTCGCCGCTGCCGGCCAGCGAGGCGGCGTACACGTCCACGTCCAGCTCCAGGTCGAAGAGCACCGCGGGGGCGGCGCGCACCAGCGTGACGACCTCGACGAGGGCGGGCACCGCGCCCGCCTAGCCCCGCCGGGCGCGCTCGCGGGCCCGGGCGTACTCCTCCAGCGCGACCTGCCGCTCGTGGGCGTGGTCGACGATGCGCTGCGGGTAGCCGTGCGCGTAGCCGTCGGCGACCTGCCAGGGGGTGTGGGCGCTCTTGCCGGGCAGGTGGCGCAGCTCGGGCACGTACCGGCGCACGTACTCCCCGTCCGGGTCGAACTTCAGCCCCTGGGTGACCGGGTTGAACACCCGGAAGAACGGCCCGGCGTCGGGGCCGGAACCGGCGACCCACTGCCAGTTGTGCATGTTGCTGGACAGGTCCGCGTCGCGCAGCCGGTGCATGAACTCGCGCCCGCCGTGCACCCACTCCACGTGCAGGTCCTTGACGAGGAAGCTGCCCACGATCAGGCGCACCCGGTTGTGCACCCAGCCGACGCTGCGCATCTGGCGCATGCCGGCGTCCACGACCGGGTAGCCGGTGCGGCCCTCGCACCAGGCCCGGAAGGCCTCGGAGTCCGGGCTCTCGTAGCGCAGGCGCGACAGCTGCGGGGAGTAGTACTCGCGCGCGCTGTCGGGGCGGTGCCACAGGACGTCGGCGTAGAAGTCGCGCCAGCGCAGCTCGCCGCGGTAGCCGGCCGCGCCGGGGCCCTCGTCGTCGCGCAGGTCGGCCAGCAGGGTGCGCGGGTGCAGCTCGCCCCACTTCAGCGCGTGCGAGAGCTGGCTGGTGCCGTCGAGGTCGGGGCGGTCGCGGCCGTGCTCGTAGCCGCCCAGGGCGTGCTCGCGGAAGGCGGCCCAGCGCGCCAGGGCGGCGTCCTCCCCGGCCGGGGGCAGGTCGATCCCGCCCAGGTCCGGCTCGGCGGGCAGTACGTCCCCGTCCACGCCGGGCCCGCCGCCGCGCACCCAGCGCACCGGCACGGGCGGGGCCGGGGCGGGCACGCCGCGGGCCAGCCAGGCGCGCGAGTACGCGCTGAACACCTGGAAGGGCGTGCCGGCGGCCGTGCGCAGCGCGCCGGGGCCGATGGCGTACGGGGTGCCGGTGCGCACCAGCTCGCGCCCGCCCGCGGCCAGGGCGGCCTCCACCGCCTCGTCGCGCCGGCGCCCGTACGGGCCGGCGTCGGCGCTGACGTGCACCCGCGCCGCACCCACCCGCTGCGCCACCCGGGGCACCACCTCGGCCGGGTCGCCGTGCTCGAGGACCAGGTGCCCACCCAAGGAGGCGTCCAGGGCGCGCAGGGAGCGCAGCAGGTAGGCCCGGCGCACGTCGCCGGAGGGCCCCCACAGGGCGTCGTCGAGCACGACCCAGGCCGGGCACGATGTAGCCCTGTTCGTCGAGGCGCTCGTCGACGGCGGCGGTGACCACGGTGACGTGGGCGTGCTGGTCGAACGCGGCGCGGACCACCTCGATGCCCTCGGGGGCGGCCAGCA
>NZ_JBJLSG010000315.1:0-1967 GCF_050871925.1 Kineococcus gurbantunggutensis | reverse complement strand
CGGCGCGCCGGCGGGGACCGCGGGGGGCCTCACACCAGCGGCACGAGGTCCCGCACGGAGTCCACGACGCGGTGCGGGCGGAACGGGTAGCGCTCCACCTGCTCGGCGCGCGTGGAGCCGGTGAGCACCAGGTAGGTGCGCAGGCCCGCCTCGATGCCGGCGACGACGTCGGTGTCCATGCGGTCGCCGACCATGGCCGTCGTCTCCGAGTGCGCGGCGATGCGGTTCATCGCCGAGCGGAACATCATCGGGTTGGGCTTGCCGACGAAGTACGGCTCGGCGCCGGTGGCGCGGGTGATGAGCGCGGCGACGGAGCCGGTGGCCGGCAGCGGCCCCTCGGCCGAGGGCCCGGTGGCGTCGGGGTTGGTGGCGATGAAGCGCGCGCCGCCCTCGATGAGCCGGATGGCCCGCGTGATCGCCTCGAAGGAGTAGGTGCGCGTCTCGCCGAGCACCACGTAGTCCGGGGCGGTGTCGGTGAGGATGAACCCCGCCTCGTGCAGGGCGGTGGTCAGCCCGGACTCGCCGATGACGTAGGCGGAGCCGTCCGGCTTCTGCCGGGACAGGAAGTCCGCGGTGGCCATCGCGGAGGTCCAGATGCACTCCTCGGGCACGGTGATGCCGCTGCGCGCGAGGCGGGCGGCGAGGTCCCGGGGCGTGAAGATCGAGTTGTTCGTCAGCACGAGGAAGCGCCGGCCGGTGTCCTGCAGGCGCTGGAGGAACTCCGCCGCGCCGGGCAGGGCCCGCTCCTCGTGGACGAGCACGCCGTCCATGTCGGTCAGCCAGCACTCGATGCCGGTGTCGGTGGTGGCGTCGAAGCCGGTGCCCGTGCCGGGGGCGGGCTCCCCGCCGGTGGCGACCGCGTCCCGGCCGTCCCGGCCGTCCTGCTCGCCCTCGCCCGCGCCCCGTCCCTGCCGCGCCACCGGCTCAGCCGTCCAGGCCGGCGAGCACGGACGCGGTGCCGGACAGCCCCAGGCGGGTGGCGCCCGCGTCGAGCATCGCCAGGGCGGTGGTGGTGTCGCGGATGCCGCCGCTGGCCTTGACGCCCAGGCGCCCGCCGACGGTGTCGGCCATGAGCTGCACGGCGTGCACGGTGGCGCCGCCGGTGGCGTGGAAGCCGGTGGAGGTCTTGACGAAGTCCGCGCCGGCGGCCTCCGCGGCCCGGCACACCTCGACGAGGACGTCGTCGGGCAGCGCGGCGGACTCCACGATGACCTTGAGCACGCCGGGGGCGGGCACGGCGGCGCGCACGGCGGCGACGTCCTCGCGCACGGCGTCGAACTCGCCGGCGAGCGCGGCGCCGACGTCGATGACCATGTCGACCTCGTGGGCGCCGTCGCGCACGGCGGCCTGCGCCTCGGCGGCCTTGAGGGCGCTGGTGTGCTTGCCGGAGGGGAAGCCGCAGACGGTGGCGACGACGAGGCCCTCGACGGCGTCGCCGCGGGCGACGGAGAGCATCGAGGGGGACACGCAGATCGCCAGCACGCCGAGCTCGCGGGCGTCGGCGCACAGGGCGAGGACGTCCGCGCGCGTCGCCTCCGGCTTGAGGAGGGTGTGGTCGACCAGGCGGGCCACGTCGTGGCGGGTCCGGCCGGTGGGGGTGCCGGTGGGAGTGGTCACGCGGGGAGTCTGCCACCGGCGGCGCCCACGGCGTCGGCGGTGTCCTCGGCGTCAGCGGTGTCCTCGGCGCCGGTGCCACCCGCGGTCCGCCCCGCCGCCGCGCTCCCGCCGTCGAGCACGAGGCGGTCGCGCCCGCCGGTCTTGGCGGCGTACAGCGCGCGGTCGGCGCGGGCCAGCAGCGCGGCGGGCTCCTCGGTCCCGTCCCACAGCGCCGCGCCTGCCGAGCAGGTCTGGCCCAGGGGGACCACCGCGCGCAGGGCCTCGGCGCGCGCCAGCGCCGCGGGGGGGGGCGCGGGGGGCGGCGGGGGCGGCCCGCGGCCCACCGCCCCCCCCCCCCCCGCCCCGGGGGC
>NZ_JBJLSG010000314.1:0-2003 GCF_050871925.1 Kineococcus gurbantunggutensis | reverse complement strand
GCGAAGCCACGGCGAGCCCACCGCCACCCAGCCGGCGGCGGCTACCAGCACCGCAAGTACGGCGGCACCCAGGGCCGCGCGCCGGCGGGGGCGCCGGCGCGCGGGGGCCCGGCGCGCGAGCCGGCCGGTGAGGTCGGCCACGCGCGCCCCCCCGCCGCGGCCGGGACGGCCCTGCGCCCGGGCGGCGCCGCGCGCGGCCCGCTCCCGGGGCGCCGGGGCGGGCGGGACGGCGGCGCGCACCGCGCGGCGGCGCTGGGCGCTGCCCGAGGGCCGGCGGTCGGGGGTGCGCGCCGGCGCCGCGGGCACCGGCGGGGACGGCGGCGTGCGCGGGCGCGTGGGGCGCGTCACGGCTCCCCCACCGGCCTCACGGCCGCGGCCCGCCGCCGGCGAGCAGGGCGAGCACCTCCGGCCCCAGCCGGGTCACGTCGCCCGCGCCGACGGTCAGCAGCAGGTCGCCGGGGCGCAGCCGCGCGACGACCTCGGCGGCGGCGGCGGCGCGCTCGGGCACGAAGGCCACCGAGGCGGCGGGCAGCGGCACCGCGGCGGCGACCAGGGCGCCGGTCACCGCCGGGTCGGGGTCCTCCCGGGCGACGTAGACGTCGAGGACGACGACGTCGTCGGCCAGGCCCAGGGCCCGGCCGAACTCGTCGGCGAAGGCGCGGGTGCGGCTGACCAGGTGCGGCTGGAAGGCGACGACGACGCGCCCGTCCCCGGCCACCGGCCGCGCCGCGCGCAGCAGCGCCTCCACCTCGGTGGGGTGGTGGGCGTAGTCGTCGACCACGCGCACCCCGCCCGCCTCGCCCTTGGGCTCGAAGCGCCGCCGGGCACCGCCGAAGCCGGCCAGCGCCCGCAGCACGGCGGCGGGCTCGGCCCCCAGCTCCAGGGCCGCGGCGAAGGCGCCGGCGGCGTTGAGCAGGTTGTGCAGGCCCGGCACCGCCAGGCGCACGGGCAGGGCGCGCTCGTCCGGGCCGGCGTCGACGTCGGCGTCCACGTGCACCAGCGCCGAGGGCGAGGGGCCGGAGACGTCCACGTCGGACAGCCGCACGTCCGCGTCCGGGTGCGTGCCGTAGGTGCGCACCCGGACGCCCGCCTGCCGCGCGAACTCGGCCAGGCGCACCGAGCCGGCGTCGTCGGCGCAGGCCACGAGCACGCCACCGGGCTGCAGCCGGGTCACGAACTCCTCGAAGGCCTGCGCGACCGCCTCGGCGGTGCCGTAGTGGTCCAGGTGGTCGGGCTCGACGTTGGTCACCACGTCGACCACGGGCGCGTAGGCGCGGAAGGAGCCGTCGGACTCGTCGGCCTCGGCGACGAAGGGGCCGGCGCCGTCGCGCGCACCGCCGTCGCTGCCGCCGGTCAGCTCGCCGCCGATGGCGTAGCCGGGGTCCAGCCCGGCCTCCAGCAGCGCCACCGCCAGCATCGAGGACGTCGTGGTCTTGCCGTGGGTGCCGGCCACCGCCACGCCGCGCCGGCCGACCATGAGGGCGGCCAGCGCCTGCGAGCGGTGCAGCACCCGCAGGCCGCGCTCGCGCGCGGCGATCAGCTCGGGGTTGGAGGCCCGCACGGCGGAGCTGACCACGACGGTGTCGCCCGGCCCGAGGTCGCCCAGGTGCGCCGCGTCGTGGCCGACGGCCACGCGCGCGCCCAGCTCCCCCAGGCGGCGCAGCACCTCGGAGTCGGCCGCGTCGCTGCCCGAGACCGGCACCCCGCGGCCCAGCAGCAGCCGCGCGATGCCGGACATGCCCACCCCGCCGACGCCGAGCAGGTGCACGCGGCCCAGCTCGGCCACGGGCAGGGGCGCACCCGGCGCGCTCACGCGGCACCCCCCGCCGCGTCGGCCACGAGCACGGCCAGGCGCTCGTCGCCGTCCAGGACGCCGAAGGCGGCCGCGGGGGGGGGGGGGGGGGGGGGGGGGGGGGGGGGGGGGGGGGGGGGGGGGGCGGGGGGGGGGCGGCTGCCGGGCGCGCGGCCCGCGGCGGGGGGGTGGGCGCCGCCGCCGCGCGCGG
>NZ_JBJLSG010000313.1:0-2054 GCF_050871925.1 Kineococcus gurbantunggutensis | reverse complement strand
TCCGAGTAGCGCGTACGACCGCGACTGGGGGGGCGGCAGCGGCGGGCGCCGGGTGGGGGGGCGGGCGCGGCCGGCGGGCGGCGGGCCCCCGGCCGGGCGCACGGGGTCCAGGCGCGCGGGCGGGGCCGCGCCCGCCGCGGGGCGCGCGGGCACGGCCATCGGCAGGTCCCGCGGCGGCAGGGGCCCGCTGGGACCGCCGATGTCGCGCAGGCGGGCCATCAGGTCCTCGGAGGGCTCCGGGTCCGGCAGGGCGTGCAGCCGGGCGCGCACGAGGCGCTCGGCCTCCACCGCCTCCGCGCACGCGCAGCACGAGCGCAGGTGCTCGTCGGCGCGCAGGGCCGCGTCCGCGGCGAGCCGCCCGTCGACGAGCGGGGTGACCCGCGCGCCGAGGTGCGGTCCGCTCACGAGCTCTCCTCGCCCAGGGCGAGGCGGGACGCCGGGGCCGGCGCCGCCGGGGGGCGCGGGGCGCGGTGCGCCAGCGCCGTGCGCAGCTGGGCGCGGCCGCGGTGGATGCGCGAGCGCACGGTGCCCAGCTTCACGCCGAGCGTGGCCGCGATCTCCTCGTAGGACAGGCCCTCGATGTCGCACAGCACCACGACGGCGCGGAAGTCCGGCGGCAGGGAGTCCAGGGCCGCCTGCACGTCGTCGTCGAGGTTGCGGTGCTCGTAGGCGCGCTCGGGGCCGACGTCGGTGCTGGGCAGCTTCTCCCCGGCGTCCTCGGCGAGCGCGTCGAAGCGGATGCGCTGCTTGCGGCGGACCTGGTCCAGGAAGAGGTTCGTGGTGATGCGGTGCAGCCAGCCCTCGAAGGTGCCCGGCTGGTAGCTGGACAGCGAGCGGAACACCCGCACGAAGACCTCCTGGGTGAGGTCCTCGGCGTCGTGCCGGTTGCCGGTGAGGCGGTACGCCAGCCGGTACACCCGGCCCGAGTGGTCGCGCACGACCTCCTCCCACGTCGGGGGCACCCACGCGGAGGCGGCGGGGGCGTGCGCCACGCCGGCCTGCTGCGCGGGCAGCTCGCCGGGCACGACCCCGGGACCGCCTGGGTCGTCGGGCACGGTGCTCCTCCTGGTGCGGGCGGGGAAGGGGACCGCGAACGGCACCGCCACTGCTCCCATCGTCTCCCACTCCCCTCGCGGGGGCCACTCCCGGGCCCCGCATCGCACCCGATCTCCACCGGACGGGCTCACGGGGTCCAACGGGGGGAGGACGCGCGCGGTTCCCGGGGTCCCCCGCACGGCGGTGCCCGCGCGCCGGTACCCCTCCCCCGGGCCCGCCGCGGCCCCCCGCGGGCTCCGGGTTCACCGGGCCCGGCCACGGGCCGATGCACTACGTTGCGCAGGTGCCCCCGCCCGCGAAGCAGCCCGCCAGCTGGGCCTACGCCGAGCAGTTCACCACCGAGGACGAGGTGCTGCAGTGGGCGCGGTCCCGCGCCGCCGACCTCGGCTGCGAGCCGGTCTCGCCGGGCGTGGCGGCGGCGCTGACGGTCCTGGCGGCCGCCACCCGGGCGCGCACGGCCGTGGAGGTGGGCACCGGCACCGGCGTCTCGACCGTCAGCCTGCTGCGCGGCATGGCCCCCGACGGGGTGCTGACGACCATCGACGTCGACGGCGAGCGCCAGCGCGCCGCCCGCGAGGCGGTCGCCGAGACGGGGGTGCGCCCGAACCGGGCGCGGATGATCCCCGGGCGCGCGCTGGAGGTGCTGCCCCGGCTGACCGACGCCGCCTACGACCTCGTGCTGCTCGACGGCGACGAGCGCGAGTACTCCGCCTACCTGGAGCAGGCCCAGCGGCTGCTGCGCCCGGGCGGGCTGCTGGTGGTGGACGACGCGTTGTGGAACGGGCGCGTGGCCGACCCCGCCGCCCGGGACTCCTCCACCGTCGCGCTGCGCGAGGTGGGCCGCACCGTGGCCGAGGACGAGCGCTGGGTCTCCGCGCTGCTGCCCACCGGCGAGGGCCTGCTGCTGGCGGTCAAGCGCCCCTGAGCCCCGCCGCGCCCGCTCGGCGCCGGGCCCACCGGCCCGCGCGGCCCCGGACCCCGGCCGGGGTCCGGGGCCG
>NZ_JBJLSG010000312.1:0-2094 GCF_050871925.1 Kineococcus gurbantunggutensis | reverse complement strand
GGGCGGGGCGGGAGCACCGCCCCGCCCGCTCCCGGCGGTCAGCTGAAGCTGGCCCGCACCACGCGCTGCCCGCCCGGGCGGGCGAAGCGCGAGCGGCGCAGGTCGCGCACGACGAACCCGCGGGTGATGAACCGGTCGGTGCCGTCGAAGCGCGGCGCGAACGGCGAGCGCCCGTGCATGGCGCGCAGGTTGTCCAGGAAGAGCACGTCGCCGGGGCGCAGCACGACCGCGCTGCGGTGGGCGACGTACACCTCCAGCACGCGCTGCAGCAGCGCCTGCGCGCGGGCGGTGATGCCGTGCATGAGGTCCTGGTCCACCAGCAGCACCGGGTCGTCGGCGTCGCCGGACAGGATCGGGAACGGCCCGCGCACCTCGCGGGTGTCCAGGAAGTCGGCGAAGGACTCGTCGACGAGGGTGGTCCACAGCGGCCGGTACAGCTCCAGCAGGTCCTCGGCGCTGAAGTGCGCGGCGAGGTCGGCGCCGCGGAAGGCGTAGGTGGCGGCGTCGGCGTCCCCGCGCAGGCACCCCAGGACGACGTAGTCCGGGCGCAGCGCGGAGAAGCACTGCTCGGTGTGCGCCTCGAGCTCGACCCTGGAGCCCTGCGACTGCTGCGCGGTGGCCAGGCGGCGGTTGGGGACCATGTCCTGCAGCAGGTGCCCGTGCGCCTCGGCGGCGTAGCCGACCATGTGCCCCAGGGCGTGGCTGAGGACGGCCTGCTGCCGGCCCAGCAGCGTGGCCCCGCCCAGGCCGGCGGAGTTGTCGCCCGGTGTGGGCGGCACCTCGCCGGTCTCCAGCCCGTGCAGCACCAGCACGCCGGAGTCCGAGCCGTTCTCCTCGAACTCCCACAGGCGCTCCACGACGGCGGCGGGCACCTCCCGGGCCAGGGCGCGGGCCTGCCGGCAGAACCGCTCCGGCTCGCGCACCGGGTGGGCGCTGACCCGCTCGCCCAGGGCGGCGAGCTGATCGCGCTCGGCCGGGCTCAGCTCACGGGAGGTCGGCACCGCGGTGGGGGGACGCAGGGGGACGGACGCGGACACGGGCGGACCTCCGATCGACGGTGAACCAGGTCCTGCGCACGCTAGCGCGCCGGGACTGGGCAGTCTGCCCCTCCCGCGGGGCCGGTCCGGGCAGAGTGCCGGTCACAGCGGCGCGGCGGCGGGCTCGTCAGGGGGCCGGGGCGCGCAGGGCCCGGTCGGCCAGGTCGGCCACCCGCTCGGCGTAGCCCTCCTCGACCCCGGCGCGGCGCACGACCAGGCGCCAGTGGACCAGGGCGCCGAGCAGGTCCAGGGCGAGGTCCTCGTCGACGTCGGCGCGCACCTCGCCGCGCTCGGCGGCGCGGCGCAGGACGGCGGCGCCGTGCTCGCGCCGGGGGCGCCCGATCGTGCGGGCCACCGCCTCGGCCAGCTCGGGCGTGCGGGCGGCCTCGGCGGTCAGGTCGGGCAGGATCCGCGAGACCACCGGGTCGCCGAGCCAGCCCACGACCTGCTGCACGAGGGCGAGCAGGTCCCCGCGCAGGGAGCCGGTGTCGGGGGCCGGGCCGGCCGGGACGCTGAGCTCGGCCACCGCGGCGAGCACCATCTCCAGCTTGGAGGGCCAGCGCCGGTACAGCGCGCTCTTGCCGGAGCCGGCGCGGCGGGCGACGGACTCCATGGAGGCGCGCGCGTAGCCGACCTCGGCCAGCTCCTCCAGGACGGCGGCGGTCAGGGAGCTGGTGACGCTGGCGCGCAGGACGGCGGCGCCGGTGGGGGTGCGGGGCGTGGTCACGGCCCCACCGTACCCCCGGTCGGGACGGGACCGTCCCGTCCCGCGGGGGCTGGCGCGATCGTCGTCGGGACGCTACCGTCCCGTCCCGACGGCGGGTCCCCGCCGCCCCACCCCTCCCCCGCAGGAGACGACGTGAACACCACCACCCTGGTGACCGGCGGCACCGGGACCACCGGCCGCCTGGTCACCGCCCTGCTCCGCGGGCGCGGCCTGAGCGCCCGCACCGCCGGGCGCGGGCCCCGGGGGCCCCCCCCCGCCCCACCCGCCGCCCCCCCCCCCCCCCCCCCCCCCCCCCCCCCCCCCCCGCCCCCCCCCCCACCACTCCCCCCC
>NZ_JBJLSG010000311.1:0-2095 GCF_050871925.1 Kineococcus gurbantunggutensis | reverse complement strand
GGGGCCCCGGCGGGCCCCGGGCGGTGCCGGCGACGGCGCCGGGGCGGCGCCGGGGCGGGCCGCAGCGGCGCCCCCGGCAGGATTCGAACCTGCGACCATCGGATTAGAAGTCCGGTGCTCTATCCACTGAGCTACGGAGGCCGGCGGCAGCACCCTACCGAGCGCGGAGCGCGCCCGCCGACGACTCGACTAGCCTGGGTGCGTGGCGGAATTCATCTATGTCATGTCGAAGGCGCGCAAGGCGCACGGGGACAAGGTCATCCTCGACGACGTCTCGATCTCCTTCTACCCGGGTGCCAAGATCGGAGTCGTCGGCCCGAACGGCGCGGGCAAGTCCAGCGTCCTGAAGATCATGGCGGGGCTGGACCAGCCCTCCAACGGCGAGGCCCGCCTCTCGCCCGGCTTCTCGGTGGGCATGCTCGCCCAGGAGCCGAAGCTCGACGAGTCCAAGACGGTCCTGCAGAACGTCCAGGACGGCCTGGGCGACCTGAAGAAGAAGATGGACCGCTACAACGAGATCACGGCGTCCTTCGAGGACCCGGACGCGGACTACGACGCCCTCATGGCCGAGATGGGGCAGCTGCAGGAGGACCTGGACCACGCCAACGCGTGGGACATGGACTCCCAGCTCGAGCAGGCCATGGACGCGCTGCGCTGCCCGCCGGGCGACGCGGACGTCTCGGTGCTCTCCGGCGGCGAGAAGCGCCGCGTGGCGCTGTGCAAGCTGCTGCTGGAGCAGCCGGACCTGCTGCTGCTGGACGAGCCCACCAACCACCTGGACGCCGAGTCGGTCACGTGGCTGGAGCAGCACCTGGCCAAGTACCCCGGCGCCGTGCTGGCCGTGACCCACGACCGCTACTTCCTCGACAACGTCGCCCAGTGGATCCTGGAGCTGGACCGCGGCCGCGCCTACCCCTACGAGGGCAACTACTCCACCTACCTGGAGAAGAAGGCCGCCCGCCTGGAGGTGCAGGGCAAGAAGGACGCCAAGCTCCAGAAGCGACTGAAGGACGAGCTGGAGTGGGTCCGCTCCAACGCCAAGGGCCGCCAGACGAAGTCCAAGGCCCGCCTGGCGCGCTACGAGGAGATGGCCGCCGAGGCCGAGCGCACCCGCAAGCTCGACTTCGAGGAGATCCAGATCCCCGCCGGCCCGCGCCTGGGCAGCGTGGTCATCGAGGCCAAGGACCTCAAGAAGGGCTTCGGCGAGCGCACCCTCATCGACGGGCTGTCCTTCTCGCTGCCGCGCAACGGCATCGTCGGCGTCATCGGCCCCAACGGCGTGGGCAAGACCACGCTGTTCAAGACCATCGTCGGCCTGGAGCCGCTCGACGGCGGTGAGCTGAAGATCGGCGAGACGGTCAAGCTGTCCTACGTCGACCAGTCCCGCGGCGGCCTGGACCCGAAGAAGACGCTGTGGGAGGTCGTCTCCGACGGCCTGGACTTCATCCAGGTCGGCAACCAGGAGATGCCCTCGCGCGCCTACGTCTCCGCCTTCGGCTTCAAGGGCCCGGACCAGCAGAAGCCGGCGGGCGTGCTCTCCGGCGGTGAGCGCAACCGGCTCAACCTGGCGCTGACGCTCAAGGAGGGCGGCAACGTCCTGCTGCTGGACGAGCCCACCAACGACCTGGACGTGGAGACCCTGGGCAGCCTGGAGAACGCGCTGCTGGAGTTCCCCGGCTGCGCCGTGGTCGTCAGCCACGACCGCTGGTTCCTGGACCGGGTGGCCACGCACATCCTCGCCTACGAGGGCACCGAGGAGGACCCGGCGAACTGGTACTGGTTCGAGGGCAACTTCGCCGGCTACGAGGCCAACAAGGTCGAGCGCCTGGGCCCCGACGCGGCCCGCCCGCACCGGGTGACGTACCGCAAGCTCACCCGCGACTGACGGCTCCCGCGCGCGGACGGTGCCCGCGACCCCGCCCCCCCCCCCCCCCCTCCCCCGCACCACCACCACCCCCCCCCCCCCCCCCCCCCCCCCCCCCCCCCCCCCCCCCCCCCCCCCCACCCCCCCCCCCCCCCCCCCCACCCCCCCCCCCCCCCCCCCCCCCCCCCCCCCCCCCCCCCCCCCCCCCCACCCCCCCCCCCCCCCCCCCCC
>NZ_JBJLSG010000310.1:0-2098 GCF_050871925.1 Kineococcus gurbantunggutensis | reverse complement strand
GTGCCGGCGCCGCCGCGCGCCCGGCGCGCGCGGGCGACCCGGAGCCCGGTGCGCGTCGGCGGCCCGTGGTGGAATGCGCCTCGTGCCCAGACCCCTGCTCCTCGCGGCCACGGCGAGCTACGCCGCCAACTGCGCGCTGGGCGGCGCGGTCGCCGCCCACCGCCTGGACACCTCGGGGGCGAGGTGGGTGCACCACGCGGTGTACGTGAGCACCGTCGTGCTGACGGTGGCGGCGGCGGTGCAGCTGGCGGTGCGCGGGGACCGCGCGCTGTGGCGCCTGGCCCCGGTGGCCGCGCCGCTGGCGGCGATCCCGTCGGTGTCCGCGCGCACCCGCGGGCACGTGCTGCTGGCCCTGACCGCCGCGCCGGCGTACGCCGCGGCGCTGACCGCCCCGCGGGGCAGGTGAGCGCGGTGGAGCTCCTGGAGGCCATCCACCGGCGCCGCACCACCAACGGGCACCTGCTGCCCGACCCGGTCTCGCCGGAGCACCAGCGCCTGCTGGTGGAGGTGGCCGGCCGCGCGCCCTCGCAGCTGAACAGCCAGCCGTGGCGGTTCGTGCTGGTGGAGGACCGCGGCACCATCGAGACCGTCGCGCGCATCAGCGGCGAGAGCATGACCGAGGCGATGAGCAGCGGCACGTTCTTCGAGCGCTACAAGCGGTGGTTCCGCTTCAGCGCCGAGGAGATGGAGCGCACCCGCTCGGGGATGCTGTTCGACCGGCTGCCGGCCCCGCTGCGCCCGTTCACCTCGCAGGTCTTCACCAAGCGGGGCCAGCGGGTGGTCAACGCGCTGCGCGTGCCGCAGGTGCTGGGGGAGGAGAACCGGCGCCTGGTGGCGGGCTCGCCGCTGCTGATGGGCGTCCTGCTGGACCGGGGGGAGTACCGGCCCGGGGAGCTGTCCTCGTTCTACTCCCTGTTCAGCATGGGAGCCGCGATGGAGAACGTCTGGCTCACCACGACCGAGCTGGGGATGGGCATCCAGTTCGTCTCGTTCCCCATGGAGGTCCCCGGCGCCTGGGAGCGCATCGCCGGGCTGCTGCGGGTGCCGGACGACCTGGAGCTGATGGCGGTGTACCGCCTGGGGTACCTGCCGCCCGAGCAGCGCCGACCGGCGATCGACTGGTCCAGCGGCCAGCGCAAGCGCGTGTCGCAGTACGTCTTCCGCGAGGCGTGCGACACCCCGCAGACGGGCTGGGACGAGCCCGCGCCCGCGCCTGGGGCGTCCGCGCAGCCCCCCGCCGCTGGGTAGGCTGGCACCGGCACGAGGTCGACCGACGGGGGTTCAGGTGGCGCGCAGCGCGCGGGGTGCGGCCGACGCCGCCGCGACGTCGACGCCGCGGCTGCTGACCGCGCCGGCCCGGGCCTCGCTGGCGGACTCCGTGCACGCCTCGCTGCTGACGTGGCTCATGGACGGGCACGCCGCGCCCGGCGAGTCGCTGAGCATCGACGGCCTGGCCCGCGAGCTGGGGGTGTCGCCCACGCCGGTGCGCGAGGCGCTGGTGCGCATCGAGTCCACCGGGCTGGTCGAGCGCGCCGCCCTGAAGGGGTACCGGGTGGCCCGGCTGCTGACGGACGAGGAGGTCCACGCCCTCGTCGACGCGCGCATCCTGCTGGAGTGCCGCACCGCGGAGCTGGCGGCGACCCGCATCGGCCCGCAGGAGCTGACGGCGGTGCGCGCGACGGTGGAGGCGATGACGGTCGCCCCCACGGGCCCGTCGTTCGCGGACTACCGGGCCTACCACGCCGCCGACCACGAGTTCCACCGCCTGGTCAGCGAGGCCGGCGGGAACCCGTTCCTGTCGGCGGCGTTCGCCAACCTCAACGGGCAGGTGCAGCGCTTCCGCCTGCGCCGCAGCCCGATGGCGGGCGTGACGGACGCCGACGAGGCGGTGCGCGAGCACACCGGCGTGCTGCTCGCGCTGGAGGCCGGCGACGCGGCGGCGGCGCGCGAGGCGATGCGCCGGCACCTGGAGGAGGTGCGCCGGCGCGTCCTGGCCGACCGCGGCGCCGGCTGAGCGCCCGACCGGGTTCCCGGCCGGGTTCCCGATTGTGTCTCCGGCCGGGCGCGCGAGGGGGCCGGCACCACCGCGGTGGTGCCG
>NZ_JBJLSG010000309.1:0-2121 GCF_050871925.1 Kineococcus gurbantunggutensis | reverse complement strand
GGACTGCGGTGCCTGGACTGCGGTGCCTGGACTGCGGTGCCTGGACTGCGGTGCCTGGACTGCGGTGCCTGGACTGCGGTGCCTGGACTGCGGTGCCTGGACTGCGGTGCCTGGACTGCGGTGCCTGAGCTCTGATGATGCTCGGCTTTGCCGGTGCCGTCGTGCCGGTGCCTGCGTGGTGCTCGCGCCCTCGTGGTGACCGCGCTCCCGTGGTGACCACGCCTGGCGGCCGGCGGCGGCGGCCGCCGTGCGTGCGTGCTCCACTCTCAGAACAACCGCTCACCTCGTGGACTGTCGGCAGTCTTGTCGCTCAGGGCGCACAGCGCGTGGAAGGTGCTCCAGTCGAGCCCGAAAGCCGTGATCAGGTGCTGCGCCAGCAGGGCGGTGGCCACCGCGTCGCACGTGGCGCGGTGAGCTCGCCCCCAGTCCGCGCTCAGGGGCACGCCGGTGAGCTCGAGCAGACGGTGCAGCCCGTGGGCGGGTGCCTGCGGCAGCAGGTGGCGAGCCAGCTTCAGGGTGTCCAGGTACCCCAGGGGGCGCCAGTGCTCGCCCCGCTGCTGGTGCTGCTGTGCCTGCTCGTGCTGCTGTGCCTGTTGGTCTTGCTGCCCTTGCTGCTCCTCCTCGCGGTCCCCTCGCCGGTGCGCCCGGTCCTTGAGCGCGAGGCCGAGGTGGCGGGTGAGGTGAGGGGTGAGGTGGTGGGTGAGCACGCTGCGCTCGGTGGCCACGTGGTGCCCGCAGATCCACCTGCCGCTGGTGCGCTGCACGAACTGCCCCGAGACCTGGGCCCAGGTGGGGCTGAGGGAGACGTCGCCGTCGGTGAGGTTGTGCACCGTGGTGGCGAAGGCGGGGATGCCCGCGCCGGGTCTGACCAGGGTGGACCAGCGGTGCTGCGCGTGCGTCAGGCCGCTGGGGAAGTCCAGGACCGCGACCTCGACGATCTCCGGGGGGTTGCGGCCGTTGCCCTCGATGTCGACGACGCTGATCGCGGGCCAGTGCTGCGCCGTGAGCCGCCCGCCGCCGTGCGCGGGCTCGCTCACCGGCTCGTTGGCGAGTCGGCCCCCGGGCTCGCTGGCGGGGTCGTGGTGCGCCACGGCGCCAGCATGGCGCACGAGGTCACCGCGCCGGCACGGCGCACGAGGTCACCGCGCCGACGTGGCGTACGAGGCCTTCGCAGCGAGGTGTTGCCGGTGTCCAGGCAGGTCGGCGGCGCTGATCGACGTGCGGCGCGGCACGGCCTGCTCCCCAGCACCGTGGTGGCTCTGCGGCCGCGTCCCGGGCGCGGTGCGTCGTGCTCGGCGACTGCAGCCCACCGTGGGCGACACGCGCGCGCCACCCTGGCAGGTGCACGCAGGTCTCGCTAACCTCGCGGCCGTGCCTGGACCTGCGGTGCTGCAGCCCTACGACCCCGCCTGGCCCATACGCGCAGCGCAGCTGCTCGCCGCGGTGGAGCAGGCCCTGAAGCCGCTGGGGGTGGGCCAGTCCTTCGAGCACATCGGCTCCACCTCGGTGCCCGGGCTGAAGGCCAAGCCCTTCATCGACCTGCAGGTGCGCGTTCGCGCGCTGCCCGAGCCGGCGCTGCTCGACCAAGCGCTGGCCCCGGCCGGCTTCGTGCCCACGACGGGCTCGCGCCCGGACTCCCCCGGGGTCTACCGCGACATCCCGCGCGGCTCGGAGCACGAGAGCGGGCAGGTGCCCGATGAGGTGTGGCGCAAGAGGCTGTTCGTCCACGACGTCGACGGGCCCCGCGGTGCGATCCTGCACGTCCGGCTGGTCGCCTCACCGTGGGGCAGGTACACCGTGTGGTTCCGCGACTGGCTGCGCGCCCACCCGCAGGCGCGCGATCGCTACGCGGCCTTCAAGACCGCCACGGCCGCCGAGCACGCCGGTGATGCCGACTACGACGACTACACCCTGGCCAAGACGGCGTTCTTCGACGAGGCGCAGGCCGAGTTCGAGGCGTGGGGCCGCCGCAGCTGACCTGTCGCGGGCAGGGCGTCGCGGGCAGGGCGTCGCGGGCAGGGCGTCGCGGGCAGGGCGTCGCGGGCAGGGCGTCGCGGGCAGGGCGTCGCGGGCAGGGCGTCGCGGGCAGGGCGTCGCGGGCAGGGCGTCGCGGGCAGGGCG
>NZ_JBJLSG010000308.1:0-2164 GCF_050871925.1 Kineococcus gurbantunggutensis | reverse complement strand
CGGAGCGCCAGGCGCGCGGCGTGCACCTTCTCCACGCCCGTGGCCGACAGCCGCAGCCGCACGGCCCGCCCGTCGGTGGGGTCCGTGGAGCGCTCCACCAGGCCCAGGCCCTCCAGCAGCTGCACCTGCCGGCTCAGCGTGGGCTTGCCGATGCCGAAGAAGACCGCCAGGTCCGAGGGGCGCGCCTCGCCCACGTCGTCCAGCCGCACCAGCAGGCTGTACGCCTCCGGCTCCAGGTCCGGGTGCACGGTCCGGGCCGTCTCCCGGCTGATCGCCCGCGAGCGGCGCAGCAGGACGGCGAGTTCTCGCTCCAGGTGTTCGGCGGCCTCGGGGTGCACGGGGGAACCGTACCGCCCCCGGTCCCCGGCGTCGGCGACCGCCGCGGCCCGTCGCGGCGGGTCGTCCTTGTGGCGGCCCGCCCGCGCCCCTATGGTGCTGACGATGCATCGGTCCGATGCATCGTCCCAACGGGCCGGAGGTGGGTGAGCGGTGCGCAGACGCGGTGACGTGCTGCCCCTGGCGGTGCTCGCCCTGCTCGCCGACGGTCCCCTGCACGGCTACGAGGTGCGCCGCCGCCTCGACGTGCGGCTCGGCGCCTTCCGCGCCCTGTCGTACGGCACGCTCTACCCCTGCCTGCGCACCCTGCAGGCCGCGGGCTGCCTCACCGAGACGACCGAGCAGCGCCAGCCGGGCACCGTCAGCCCCAAGCGGGCCCGCGTCGTCTACGAGATCACCGACCGCGGCCGCGAACGGCTCGCCGAGCTGCTCGAGGAGGCCGGGCCCGCGGCCTGGGAGGACGACGCGTTCGGGGTGCGCCTGGCGCTCTTCCAGCGCGTGGCTCCCCGCACGCGCCTGCGCATCCTCGAGGGCCGCCGCGCCCGGCTGCTCGAACGCCTCGAGCAGCTGACCGCGTCCATCGAGCGGGCCCACGCCCAGCTCGACGCGTACGCCCTCGAGGCCCAGCGCCACGGCCTGGAGACCGTCCGCAGCGAGGTCGACTGGCTCGACCGCCTCATCACGGCCGAGCGCCGTGCCCCCACCCGGCCGGCGACCCCGGCCGCGACACCTCCCCAGGAGAGCTGATGTCCGAGATCCGCGTCGCGATCGTGGGGGTCGGCAACTGCGCCGCCTCCCTCGTCCAGGGCGTCCACTTCTACGCCGACGCCGACGACACCGCGACCGTGCCCGGCCTCATGCACGTGCGCTTCGGCGACTACCACGTGCGCGACGTGACGTTCGTCGCCGCGTTCGACGTCGACGACAAGAAGGTCGGCACCGACCTCGCCGACGCCATCGGCGCCAGCGAGAACAACACCGTCAAGATCTGCGACGTGCCGAGCACCGGCGTGACCGTCCAGCGCGGGCACACCCTCGACGGCCTGGGCCGCTACTACCGCGAGACCATCACCGAGTCCGCCGCCGAGCCGGTCGACGTCGTCGCCGCCCTGCGCGAGGCCCGCGCCGACGTCGTCGTCTGCTACCTGCCCGTCGGTTCCGAGGACGCGGCGAAGTTCTACGCCCAGTGCGCCATCGACGCCGGCTGCGCCTTCGTCAACGCGCTGCCCGTCTTCATCGCCAGCACCCCCGAGTGGGCGCAGAAGTTCACCGACGCCGGCCTGCCCATCGTCGGCGACGACATCAAGTCCCAGGTCGGCGCCACCATCACCCACCGGGTGCTCGCCAAGCTCCTGGAGGACCGCGGCATCAAGCTCAAGCGGACCTACCAGCTCAACGTCGGCGGCAACATGGACTTCAAGAACATGCTGGAGCGCGACCGCCTGGAGTCCAAGAAGACCTCCAAGACCCAGGCCGTCACCAGCAACGTCCAGGCCGACTTCGGCACCCGCGACGTCCACATCGGCCCCAGCGACTACGTCCAGTGGCTCGACGACCGCAAGTGGGCCTACGTCCGCCTGGAGGGCGAGGCCTTCGGCGGCGTGCCGCTGAACCTGGAGTACAAGCTGGAGGTCTGGGACTCCCCGAACTCCGCCGGCGTCATCATCGACGCGGTGCGCGCCGCGAAGATCGGCCTGGACCGCGGCATCGGCGGCCCGCTGCTGTCGCCCTCGGCGTACTTCATGAAGTCCCCGCCGGAGCAGCGCGACGACGAGACCGGCCGCAACGCCGTCGAGGCGTTCATCGCCGGGACCGTCGAGCGCTGACC
>NZ_JBJLSG010000307.1:0-2168 GCF_050871925.1 Kineococcus gurbantunggutensis | reverse complement strand
CCCCCCCGCCGGCGGCGGGGCGGCGGGGGGGGGCGCTTGGGGGGGGGGGGGCCGCGGCCGGGGGGGGGGCGGCGCCCCCCCCCACGCCGTTGACGACGTGGTCGATCGTGCCGGCGGCGAGGTTGACCGTCATGACGTGGTGCAGGCGCACGCCGGGGGTCCGCGGGACCTCGAAGCCGTTCTCGGTGTGGATGTCGGGGTTGTTCTGGTTGAAGACGTACACGCCGCCGCCGGTGAGGCTGTGCCGGCGCACGTGGTCGCCGACCTTGTAGCCGGCCCAGCCCTCGACGCCGTCGTGGCTCCAGTCGGCCTGGGTGGGCGGGTCGTAGGGCAGCTCGTTCTGGTACAGGACGGTGGTGCCGTCCTCGCCGTTCCAGACGGTGTTGTACTGCTGGAAGTGCTCGACGAACAGGCCGGTCGCGGTGACGCGGTCGCCGTTGACGACGACGCCGTTGCGGGCGGTGTTGGTGCGCCAGCGCTCGGTGTCGCCGGAGAACCCCTCGACGCCGTGGTCGGCGCGCCACACCCAGGTGTGGTCGATCAGGACGTCGTCGCTGTTCACCTCCAGCGCGGTGCGGGTGCGCCCGACGTGCGGGCCGCCGACGCGGAAGTACACGTCCGACAGGGTCGTGGGGTCCGGCGCGCGGCCGGGGCGGCCGTGCTGCGGGCGCCCGGCGCGCCCCCACCGGTCGCGGTGCCCGTCGCCGACGCGCAGCAGGGCGGGCGACTCCACGGTGCCGGCGTCGATGGTCACCCCGGCCACGACGACGCCGGGGACGTCGGCGACGGTCAGCGGGACGGCGCCGTCGACGGCGGTGAGGGTGGCGTGCCCCAGGCCGAGGACGACGGTGCCCGCGCGCCGCACGGCGATGCTGCGGTCGACGTCGTACACGCCGGGGGTGAGCAGCAGGTTCCTGCCGCGGGCGAGCTCGGCGTTGATGCGCCGCACGGACGAGGAGGGCGTGGCGACGTAGAAGTCGGACAGCGGCAGGGTGCGCCCGGCCGTGGTGCCCTCGTCCCAGGTGACGCCGCGCGAGTCGCGCTGCGCGGAGGGCACGCGCACCTGGTAGCGCCCGCGGCCGTCGACGAACAGGTAGGGCTTCTCGCGGCTGAGCGGCGTGGTCTCCAGGGTGGTGTACGGCGGGTCGGGGAACCCGGCGTCGTCCGGGGCGCCCTCGACGCCGGAGAACACCTGGTTCCAGACGCCGTTGCTCCACTGGCCCACCTCGCTGTCGCGGGTGTACCACTGCTGCTGCGAGCCGTTGTTGACGAGCCCGGCGCGGGAGTCGGCGATGTAGCCGCCGCTGGCGTACTGCGGTCCGGCGGTGCAGTAGTCCATGAGGGAGAACGTGCCGCCGCGCACGTCGACGCGACGCACGGAGACGGCCTGGGAGACGGCCCAGAAGTTCGCCGTGGCGCGGCAGCCGTCCTGGCCCTTCCCGTTGACCTGCAGGGTGAGGTTGGACAGGGTGCGCCAGAAGTTCACCAGCGCCAGGCAGTTGGCGGTGCCGTCGTCCTCCAGGCAGCGGTTGTAGACCTCGACCTTGCCGTTGATGGTGACGTCGGAGGGGGAGGCGCCCAGACCGGCGACCTCGGTGTAGTAGCCGACGCGGAACTGCAGGGGCTTCTCGTCGGTGCCGTACACGCCGGGCTCGAAGAGCAGAGCGTGCCTGCGGGTGCCCATCTCGGCGTCGACCTGCGCGGCGTTGACGGCGTCGACGGTGGCCTGGATCTGCTCGACGGGCATGCTCGGGTCGAACACGGTGACGCCGGGCAGGCCGGCGGGGGCGGGGCGGCCGCGGTCGGCGGGCGCGGCGGCACCGGCGGCGGCCGCGGGCAGCTGCACCAGCGAGGTCGCCAGCGCCGCGCCCAGGCCGAGGGCGGCGAGGCGGTGGAGGGGTCCGCGGCGGGCGCGGCGGACGGGGTCGCCGGGGGTCCCGGCGGCCGGGGGGAGCGAGGACATGCCTCTCCTTCGAGGTGGTCGCTGTGTGACCGCTGTCACGACATCGCGGAGCGTAGGCAGCAGTGACGATGAGCGTCAATCGTTGCGCGGGGCTCCCGGGCGGCCCGCGCGGGGGGGGCCGGGCCCCCCCGCCCGCCCCGGCGGCCCACCCCCCCCCCCCCAACCCCCACCACCACACCCACCAACCCCCCCCCCACCCACCCCC
>NZ_JBJLSG010000306.1:0-2230 GCF_050871925.1 Kineococcus gurbantunggutensis | reverse complement strand
CCGGGTCGGCCATCGCGAAGCGGTCCCCGCCGGCGCGCTTGGCGCGGTACATCGCCGCATCGGCCGCGGCCAGCAGGACGTGCGCTGCGGTGGCGGCGTCGTCGGTGACGGCCACGCCCACGCTGGCTGCCAGCGGCCGCCGCAGCCGCGGCGCCGCGGCGCCCTCCCGAGCGCCGCCGCGTGCGTGGTTCTCGCCCTGCGCCTCACCGGTGGGGCCGGCACCCTGCGCACCACCGGCACCCTGCGCACCACCGGCGCCCTGCGCCTGGTAGCTGACCTCGCATCCGTCTTCGCGGCTGCCCTCGCCGCTGCCCTCGCCGCTGCCCTCGTCGTCGCTGCTGCCGGCGCGCTGCAGGGCGTGCACGACGCGCGCGGCGATCACCGCGGCACCGCGGTGCCCGCCCACGCCCTCGCAGCACACCACGAACTCGTCCCCGCCGAAGCGCGCCAGCACGTCGGCCGGGCGCAGCGCGGCACGAATGCGCGCCGCCGCCGCGCGCAGGTGCTCGTCCCCGGCGGCGTGCCCGTGCAGGTCGTTGACCGCCTTCAGCCCGTCCAGATCGATGAACAGCACCGCCAGGTGGGCACCCCCGGCACCACCCCCCGCACCACTGACCCCGTCGGCGCCGCCAGCACCGCTGGCTGCGGAGAGGTCGGCAGGACCGGCGGAACCGGTGGGACCGCTGGGGCGCCGGTGCAGCAGGGCCAGGGCGTGGCCCAGCTGCTCCTCGAAGACCGCCCGGGTGACCGCCCCGGTCAGCGGATCGCGCCCGACCCGAGCCACCAGGGCCCGCTGGGCCTGCTCGGCGCGCTGGCGCTGCTGCACCAGCAGCACCAGCGTGGCGCTCAAGCCCATCAGCACCCGCGCGGCCCGCAGCTGCGCAGCGCTCAGCGCCCCGGGAACGGTGCGGTACAGCTGCACCGTGCCCCAGCCCTGCCCGCCCACCCGCAGCGGCAACGCGCTGAGCGCGGCCAGGCCCAGCTCGCCGGCCGCGCGCCCGTGCCAGCCGAAGAGGCAGCTGCGGGCCAGGTCCGCCTCCTCCACGACGTGCCCGCTGCGGTGCGCCAGGCGGCAGGGCCCGTCCTGGTGGCGCTGCTGGAGCGCCTCCAGGGCGCGCACCGCCGGCCCGGCCGGGCCGGCCACCGCGCTCGGGCGCAAGAAGTCCGCGCCCACCACGCGCGTGATGCTGGCCGCGTCCACCTGCAGCACCTGCACCAAGCACTGCAGCAGCAGCGTCAAGACCTCGTGGACCTCACCGACACGGTGGACCTCACCGACACGGTGGACCTCACCGCTGCGGCCGCCCCAGGCGACTTGGCCGACTTGGCCGGCCTGGCCGGCCTGGGCGACCCGCTCGGCCTCCTGCGCGTGATCGCCCGAGCAGTCCAGGGCGCTGAAGCGCTGCACCGCGGCCAGCAGGCGCGCCTGCAGCGCCGGCTCACCGTCGAGACCACCAAGACCATCGAGGACACCAGGACCAGCGGGTTGACCGGCGGGCTGACCCCCCAGCCGATCACCCAGCTGGTCACCGCGCCGATCACCGGGCTGATCGCCGGGCCGGTGGTGCAGCGGCGCCGGCCCGCTCGCAGCGGGCAGGGCCGGTGCGCCCGGCACCACGCACCGGTGAGCCGGGTGCCCTTGCCCCGCCCGGGCGCGCCGTTTCGCCTGCTGCGCGCGCTCGATGAGCTCGTGGCTGTGGGTGATCAGGTCGTGGGCGTGCCGGCGCTGCTGCGCGGTCTGCTCACGCAGCACCTGGGCCTTGATGCGCATCCGGCCCGCCAGGGGCGCACCCGCCTCGGGGACAGCGGTCTCGGGGACAGCAGCCTCGGGAACAGCGGTCTCGAGCGCGCCTGTCTGCGGTGCAGGCGCCCTGGATCTGCTCGCCTCGACGTCGCCGGTGATGGTGAACTCCTGTTCCAGAGCGTGGCGCCGCTCCACGTGTTGGAAGCGCTGCGTAGCGCTCTGGAACGCTGCGTAGCGACGACGATCCTAAAGGCCACTTCTCGTGCGGTCGAGCCGGTGGCGCGGCGCGCCGCACACGGCTCACCGCACCCGGTTCGCAGCGCCCGCGCCACCGGAGGTCTCTGGTGATCCCGCGCGCCCGCCCAGGTGCCCGCCCAGGTGCCCAGCGCCCGGTACGGCACGGCGCGCGAGACGCCCACCACCGCACCCGGGGGGGGGGGGGGGGGGCGGGGGGGGGGGGGGGCGGGGGGGGGGGGGGTGGGCGGG
>NZ_JBJLSG010000305.1:0-2256 GCF_050871925.1 Kineococcus gurbantunggutensis | reverse complement strand
CGCGGGCGGCGCCGGTGACGACGACGACGCGCCCCTCGCGCGCGGGGGCCGGTCAGCGGCGGCCGGCGGCCTCGCGCTCCGGCTCCAGCGTGCCCGCGGAGCCGGACACGTGGGAGGGGTCCATCGTGCGCTCGTCGAAGGGGTCCTGGCCGGCGAGGACGCGGGTGGCGCGCTCGCGGTCGATCTGCCCGGTCCAGGTGCCGATGACGACGGTGCCGACGGTGTTGCCGATGAAGTTGGTGATGGCGCGCGCCTCGGACATGAACCGGTCGATGCCGACGATGAGGCCGACGCCGTCCAGCAGCTCGGGGCGGTGCGAGCTCAGCCCGCCGGCCAGGGTGGCCAGGCCGGCGCCGGAGACGCCCGCGGCGCCCTTGGAGGCGATGACCATGAAGACCAGCAGGGAGACCTGCTCGCTGATCGAGAGCGGGTCGCCCAGCGAGGTGGCGATGAACAGCGAGGCCATCGTCAGGTAGATCGCGGTGCCGTCGAGGTTGAAGGAGTACCCGGTCGGCACGACGATGCCGACGGTGGGGCGCGAGACGCCCAGGTGCTCCATCTTGGCGATCAGTCGCGGCAGGGCGGTCTCGGAGCTGGAGGTGGACACGATGAGCAGCAGCTCGCGGGCCACGTACTTCAGCAGCGAGAAGATCGACATCTTCGCGACCAGGCGCAGCAGCACGCCCAGCACGATGAAGATGAACAGCGCGCAGGTGACGTAGAAGCCGACCATCACGGTGGCCAGCGCCTTGAGGGCGTCGACGCCGGTGGCGCCCACGACGGCCGCGATGGCGCCGAACGCGCCGATCGGGGCGACCCACATGACCATCGCCAGGACCTTGAAGACGATGCGCTGGATGACCTCGACGCCGCGCAGCGCGGGCTCGCCGCGCTCGCCCAGGCCCTGGATCGCGAAGCCCACCAGCAGCGCCACGAACAGCGTCTCCAGCACCGAGCCGTCGGTGAGGGCGGAGAAGAGCGAGGTGGGGATGATGCCCAGCAGGAAGTCGACGGTGCCGCCGCCCTCGTGGGCCTCCTCGGCCCGCTCGGCGCCCACGCCGCGCAGCTCGTCGGTGAGCTGCAGCTCCGTGGCCGGCAGCAGGTTGCCCACGACCAGGCCGATGACGAGCGCGAAGGCGCTCATCACCAGGAAGTACAGCAGGGCGGTGCCGCCGACGCGGCCCACCTGGGCGGCCTTGCGCACCGACCCCACGCCCAGCACGATCGTGCAGAAGATGATCGGGGAGATCATCATCCGCACCAGGTCGACGAACCCGTCGCCCAGCGGCTTCAGCGCCACGCCGACGTCGGGGGCGACGAAGCCGACCAGGACGCCGAGGACCACCGCGGCGATGACGGCGATGTAGAGGTAGTGGGTGCGGTCCTTCTTGCGGGTGCCGGGCTGAGCGCCTGTGCTCACGGGGTTCCTCCTCGACCGGGGTACGGAGGTGATGGTGCTCACACGCTCGCGCAGGGGTCGCGCTTCTGCACCTTTCGTTCACGGCGCGCGCCGGCCGCGCCCGCCGCTGCTGCCGCACCGCCGGCGGCGCTGGACGCTGGCCTCGCGCGTGCTGGTGCTCCAGCTCCTCGTGGTCTCCGTGGTCACCGCGGCGTGCACGGCGGCGCTGGTGCTGCAGCTGCGCGGCGACGGCCGCCGCGACGCCGGCCGGCTGGTCACCGGCGTCGCCGAGGCCGTGGCCGCCTCCCCGGACGTGCGCGAGGGCCTGGCCGTGCCCGGGGGCACCACCGACCCCGCGCTGGCCGGTGCGCGCGCCGCCGTGCGCGCGCGCGCCGAGGAGGTGCGCGAGCGCACCGGCACCGACTTCATCACCGTCATGGACACCGCCACGCTGCGCTGGAGCCACCCGGACCCCGCGCAGCTGGGCAGGCCGTTCCGCGGCAACGCCGCCGCCGCCCTGGCCGGGGGGCGGGTGCTGGAGACGTACACCGGCACCCTGGGGCCCTCGGTGCGCGCCGTGGTGCCGGTGCGCTCCGGCGGTCGCGTCGTGGGCGCCGTGGCGGTGGGCGTGACGACCCGCACCCTGGCGCAGGAGCTGGGCGGGCAGCTGCCGGTGGCGCTGGGCGCGGCCGGCCTGGCGCTGGTGGTCTCGGTGGTGGGCAGCCTGGCGCTGAGCCGGGGGGGGGGGGGGGGGGGGGGGGGGGGGGGGGGGGGGGGGGGGGGGGGGGGGGGGGGGGGGGGGGGGGGGGGGGGGGGGGGGGGGGGGGGGGGGCGGGGGGGGGGGGGGGGGGCGGGCG
>NZ_JBJLSG010000304.1:0-2380 GCF_050871925.1 Kineococcus gurbantunggutensis | reverse complement strand
CCAGCGCGCCCACCGCGCGAGGTGTCCGAGCTGCCGGGAACGACTCGTGCCGCTGGTGCTGGGGCGCTGCTAGCTTGCTCGCACAGGTAGGTCCGCGACCGGGGCGTTCGTGCTCCGGATCCCTTCCCTCACGCGCGGGCCCTGCACATGGACACCACCGCGCCCCTGACGCCCGGGACACCAGCGTCGCGCCAGGTCTTGGCCGAGGACCTCCTCGCCGGTGTGCAGCCGCTGCGGCGGCGGCGACCGCAGCGGCCCCGGACCCCACCGGCCGGTGAGCACCCTGAGCACCCCGGACACGCTGAGCTCCGTGAGCGCCGCGCGGGGCACGACCCCACCGCCGGTGTGCCGGTGCGGTTGAACGCCTGCGGGCGAAGCGCCGTGCGGGCACTGCGCCAGCCCACACCGCGCGATCCGTCACCGCTGCTGGGGCTGCAGGTGCGCGACTGGCAGCGCTTCGGTGCGGGCCTGGCGCACGGCGAGGGAGGGCTGGATGTGTACGTGCACGCGCTGGAGGAGCGGGACCGTTGGCAGCGCGACCTGGGGCGCATGCCCCGGGGTACGGCGGTGGCGATCAGCAGGGCGCTGGCCGTGGGCGATCGCGCCTTCAGCGCGGCCACCGTGCCCGATGAGCTGGGGCTGCTGCAGCGCTGGAGCTGGCACGCCGGTGTGGGCAGCTGGTGGTGGTCGCGGGTGCCGGCGCACGGCCCGCTGCTGGATGCCTTGTGGCGCTCTTAGGTGCACCGGGTGCTGGTGCCGGCGGTGCTCAGCGGCACGAGAGCGCGCTCACGCCCGACCGGGCCCTCGCCGACCGGGCCCTCGCCGACCGGGCCCTCGCCGACCGGGCCCTCGCCGACCGGGCCCTCGCCGACCGGGCCCTCGCCGACCGGGCCCTCGCCGACCGGACCCTGGCAGGAGCGGCCCTCCTCCAAGCGGCTGGCCACGCCCGCTGGCAGGTGCGGGCAGGCGAGGTGGCGGGCGTGAACGGCACCTGGGACGCCAGCGAGGGCGTCGACGCGGCGTACCTGTACTTCAACGGTGAGTGCGACGGCCTCGGCCACGGCGAGCACGCACCTGAGCGCCAGGTCTTCGCCCACACCGCCCGGCGCGGCGCCTGGCAGCTGGTCGTGGACCTCGACGCCGACGGGCGGGTGCTGGGTCTGGAGGTCCTGGGTGCCTCCCAGGCGCTGACGCCGGCCTTCCTGCAGCGGCTGCAGCGCATCGACGAACGCATCGACGAGGACGTCGATGACGACGCCCCGGGCGGGTGAGGAGCCCGGCGCGTGCGCGCACCGCTCAGCTCAGCGGGTCAGCCGTGCCCGGATGCGGGGCTGATGTCCACCTCGTGCGGCAGCGCCGCCAGCTCACCCGCCTCCATGGGCACTCCCTGCGCTTGGGCGATGCCCGCCAGGCGGGCCCGGTGCATCGAGGTTGCCTCCTCGTGGGAGTGCCCCTGGGGTGGTTCGTCGGGCCCGACCACCGTGCGCGGTTTCCGTCAGCGTCTCCACCGACTGGTGGGACCAGATGCCGCTGGGGCCGCTGGTGGACCAGCCGCGGTCCTCGAGCAGCCTCAGGCGCCGCCTGTCGGTGAGCTCGAGCAGCGCCGAGATGGACAGCCGGCGGTCGTCGTCGAGCTCCGCTCCCACTGCCTCGTCGATGTCGATGGAGGTGATCAATCGCCTGGCCTCGCTCATGCGCGCAGCCTGGCGCACGCCGGCACAGCGCGGACCGGGCGCGGGAGCGGGCGCCGGTCAGCGGGCTTGGAGGATGTCCACAGCGGTGTCCGGTGTCGCGCAGCCGATCGTTGGTGAGATGCCCCGGGTCGGGACCTGTTCCGGCAGCGGTGCCGTCAGCAGCGGTGAGTACGCGTGGCACGCACGGTCTGAAGGTGAGCGCCACCGGCGCGAGCCCAGCTGCTGCGCGCAAAGCCCGAACAGCTCATCGAGGCGAGAGGACGCACCCGTGGTGACGCTGGAGGACTTCACCCGCCACAGCCCGTACTCCGACCCCGGCCGGCACGCCGCGCTGCTGGGTGCCCTGCCCGATGACCTGGCCAGCGTGTGCGCCGCCTCGCGCAACGTCATCGCGCACTACCGCGCCGAGCTGTCCGACCTGTCCGCGTCGCGGTGGGACGAGGTCGACAGCCGCTGGCTGGAAATCATCTTGGAGGTGGACCAGCGCCGGCACGGTGCGGGGCTGGACCATCCGCGGGCGGTGGGGGAGCGGGTGGCCGGGTGCTGCCGCGACCACGCGCTGCTGGTGGTCGGTGCGCTGCGCCAGCGCGCGGTGCCCGCGCGCAGCCGGGTGGGTTTCGCGCACTGCTTCACCCCCGGCTTCGCGCACGACCACGTGGTGGTGGAGTTCTGGTCGCGCGGGCGCT
>NZ_JBJLSG010000303.1:0-2389 GCF_050871925.1 Kineococcus gurbantunggutensis | reverse complement strand
GGACGGCCACCGACGCGCCGGCGCGCCCTCACCGGGGGCGGCTGCCGCCCGCTGGTGATCACGACCGGTGGCGGGGCGCGACCGGGTGCGACGGACGTCGGGTGCGGTGCTCGACGATCGGCCGACGGCCCCGGCCGGGGCGCCTCCCTACGCTGTGGGAGTGAGTGCAGTCCCGCCGCCGGCCAGCGCGCCGGTCACCGCGCCGGCCGCCGCGCCGGTCACCGCGCCGGCCGACCCGCCGGTGCGCGACCCCCGGGTGGCCCGCTGGCCCCTGGCACCGCGCCTGCGCGACCTGCTGACGATCGTGCTGTCCCTGGCGCTGGCGGCGGTGTGGTTCCACGGCCTGGTCGAGGGCCCGGCCGGCACCGACCCCGACGACGGCTTCACCCCCGCGCCGCTGGAGCTGGCGCACGTGGGCCCGCTGGACGTGGTGCAGCTGGTCGTGGCGGTGGCCACCTGCGCGGGCCTGTGGTGGCGCCGGTGCCACCCGCTGGCCCTGACCGTGGCCTCCATCGCCGTGGCCCTGGTCACCGCCTTCGACGGGGTCGTCTTCTTCGCGCTCATGACGCTGGCGGTGCGCCGGCGCGACCGGCTGCTGGTGCTGCTGGCCGTCGTCGGGTTCGTCTCCTCGGCGACCGCGACGATGCGCACCACCGTGGACGCCTGGGGCTACTCGCTGGTCACCGCGGCGCTGGGCACGGCGCTGGTGGTGTTCGTCGGCGCCTACGTCGGCGCCCGCCGCGACCTGGTGCGCACGCTGTGGGAGCGCGCCGAGCGCGCCGAGCAGGCGCAGGCGCTGCGCGCGGAGCAGGCGCGGCTGGCCGAGCGCACCCGCATCGCCCGGGAGATGCACGACGTGCTGGCCCACCGCATCTCCCTGGTCGCCCTGCACGCCGGTGGCCTGGAGGTGCGCCCCGACGTGGGCGCGGAGCAGGTGGAGGCCACCGCGGCGACGATCCGGGAGACGGCCCGCACGGCGCTGGAGGACCTGCGCCGGGTGCTGGGCGTGCTGCGCACCCCCGGCTCGGGGGCGGGGGCGAGCACGGCGGCGGAGCTGGCGCCGCAGCCGACGCTGGTGGACGTGCGCCGGCTGGTGGAGTCCAGCCGGGAGGCGGGCGTGGCGGCGGAGTTCCGCACCGACGTGCCCCTGCACGCCGACGTGCCCGCCGAGCTGGGCCGCACCGTGTACCGGGTGGTGCAGGAGGCGCTGACGAACGTGCACAAGCACGCCCCCTCGGCCCGCACGGTCGTGACGGTCTCCGGGGAGGTGGGGCGCGAGCTGCTGGTGTCGGTGGTCAACGCCCGCACCGACGGGGAGGCCTCCGGGCTGCCGGGCGCCGGCTCGGGCCTGGTGGGGCTCTCGGAGCGGGTGGGCCTGTCGGACGGCACCATCCGCAGCGGCCCGGAGCCCGGCGGCGGGTTCGCGGTGCGCGCGCAGCTGCCGTGGCCGCTGCCGGACGGCGGGGCGCCGCGCCGCAGCTCCGCCGCGTGGACGCCGCCGGATGCCAGACTCACCCCCGCACCGGTGGCCGCCGGTCGCGGCGACGGTCAGCGGGCGCAGGTCCCGCCGGGCACCGGCGCCCACGACGACGAACGGAGAGCAGCACCGTGACCACGCCCCCGGGCACCCCCGCGGACCACGCCCCGGCGAACCCCGGGCCGGCCGGCGCGGGCGGCACCGCGGCCCGCCCCACGCGGGTCCTGCTGGTCGACGACGACGCGCTGGTGCGCGCCGGGCTGCGGATGATCCTCTCCAGCGCCGAGGACGTCGAGGTCGTCGGCGAGGCCGGCAACGGCGTGCAGGCCGTGGAGGGCGTCGCCGCGCACCGCCCCGACATCGTGCTCATGGACGTGCGGATGCCGGTGATGGACGGGCTGACCGCGGCCAAGGCGATCACCGAGAAGCCGAACGCGCCGGCGGTGGTGATGCTGACGACGTTCGACCTGGACGAGTACGTCTTCCAGGCGCTGCAGTCCGGGGCCACGGGGTTCCTGCTCAAGGACACCCCGCCGCGCGAGCTGGTGGCCGCGGTGCGGGTCGTGGCCGCGGGCGAGGCGATGCTCTCGCCGACGGTGACGCGCCGGCTGGTGGGGCACTACGCCGCCGACGCGGTGAACCCGCGCCGCCGCGAGGCCGCCGAGCGCCTGCAGCTGCTCACCGAGCGCGAGCGCGAGGTGCTGGGAGCGGTGGGCCGCGGGCTGTCGAACGCGGAGATCGGCCGGGAGCTGTTCATGAGCGAGGCGACGGTGAAGACGCACGTGTCGCGGCTGCTGACGAAGCTGGAGGCGCACAACCGCGTGCAGGTGGCGATCGTCGCGCACGACGCGGGGCTGCTGGACGGCTGAGCGCCCCGCGCCCGGGCGCGCGCGGCGGGCCCGCGGCGCGCCG
>NZ_JBJLSG010000302.1:0-2395 GCF_050871925.1 Kineococcus gurbantunggutensis | reverse complement strand
GGGGACGGGGGGCGGGGACGGGGGGCGGGGACGGTGCGGGTGGGGCGGCGGGGGAGGGGTCAGGCGGTGGGCAGGGTCGCGGCGTAGGCGGCGCGCAGGTGCCGGCGGCGGGCGTCGGAGGTGGTGGCCCAGTCCAGCCAGTCGACGGCGCCGCCGTCCAGCGCGCGCTCCAGCGCCTCCAGGTGCAGGTGCCAGGCCGCCAGCGACATCGGCACCCAGGCGTCCTCGCCCTCCAGGTCCACCGTCAGCCGCAGCCGGGTGCGCGCCCGCAGGCCGCCGGCGTCCACCGGCTCCAGCTCCCAGCGCAGCAGGCCGTGCTCGGAGTTGGTGTGCTCCAGCAGCCGCGGCGGGTCCAGCGCGGTGACCCGCCCGGGCCACCACTCCAGCTCGGCGGGGTCGCCGTTGAGCCACATCAGGGAGAACTCCCCGCCGGGGCGCAGGTCCGCGCGCAGCGCCGCCCACCAGCGGCGGGTGACCTCCGGGACGGTCAGTGCCGTCCACAGCGCCGCCACCGGGTGCGGGTACTCGCGCGTCAGGGTCAGGGTCGCGCGGTCACCGCCGTGCAGGACCGCGCCGCCGAGGAGGTCCGGGTGCTCGCTCACGGCCCCATCCTCGCCCCTGCGCCCTGCTGCTCCACCCGGGGCGGGCGGTCGCGGTGAGTCGCGCCGGCGACCGCTCAAGCCCGGGCCCCGATCGCCCGATGGGACTACCGTGCTCACTCGACTGCGCGACCTGAAGGTCGCCTCCAAGCTCTTCGCCGGGTTCGGTGTCGTGTGCCTGCTGCTGGCCGTCGTGGTCGCCGTGGGCATCAGCCGCCTGCAGAACTCGCAGAACGACCTCACCACGTTGTCCACCTCGGGCGTCGCCTCCGTGGACAACATCGGCGACGTGCGCTCCTCCTTCCTGCAGGTGCGCATGGACGTCACCAACGCCGCCCTGGCCACCACCCCCGAGGGGGTGAGCGACGCCCTCGACGCCATGGCCACCACCGACACCGCGCTGGACGAGGCGTGGGCGCTGTACCTCGACTCCTCCCCCGCGGGTTCCGCCGCCGACCGCGACGCCTTCGAGGCGGAGCTGGCGCAGTACCGCGCCGACCGCGAGCAGCTCGTCGCCCTGGCCGAGGCCCGCGACGTCGACGGCTACATCGCCTACCGCACCAGCACCATCGCCCCGGTCGCCAAGCAGATCATGGACACCCTCACCACCCTGTCCGAGGCCGAGAGCGCCGCGGCCGCGACGCTGGCCGAGCGCAGCTCGGACGCGGCGCGCGCTGCGGTGGTCCTGCTGCTGGTGCTCGGCGTCGTCGCCATCGCCGTGGCCGTCGCGGTGGCCGTCACCGTCGCGCGCGGCATCGCGCAGCCGCTGGCCAAGACCCTCACCGTGGTGCAGGGCCTGGCCCACGGCCGCCTGGACCAGCGCGTACACCACAGCGCCAAGGACGAGGTCGGCCAGCTGGCCGCCGCGGTGGACACCACCATGGACAACCTCACCGGCACCATGCGCCGCATCGCCGGGGCCTCCACCACCCTGGCCGCCTCCTCCGAGGAGCTCTCCGCGGTGGCCACCCAGCTGTCCTCCGGGGCGGTGCAGGCCTCTTCGCAGTCCCAGGTCGTCTCCGCGGCCACCGAGGAGATCTCCGCCTCCATCTCCACCGTGGCCGCCGCCGGGGACGAGATGAGCGCGGCGATCCGCGAGATCGCCACCTCCACCGCCGAGGCCTCCGGGGTGGCCGCCGCGGCGGTGACCAGTGCCACCGACGCCTCGGCGATCCTGGAGCGCCTGAGCGCCTCGAGCCGGGAGATCGGTGAGGTCGTCAAGCTGATCACCTCCATCGCCGAGCAGACCAACCTCCTCGCCCTGAACGCCACCATCGAGGCGGCCCGGGCCGGGGAGATGGGCAAGGGCTTCGCGGTCGTCGCGGGGGAGGTCAAGGAGCTGGCGCAGCAGACCGCGCGGGCCACGGAGGAGATCATCACGCGGATCAACGCCACGCAGACCGACGCCGGTGCGGCGGCCGGGGCGATCGGGCAGATCACCGAGGTCATCGGTCGGATCGACGCGCTGCAGGCCACGATCGCGGCGGCGGTGGAGGAGCAGTCCGCGACCACCTCGGAGATGGTGCGCAACGTCGGTGAGGTCTCCACCGGTTCCCAGGAGATCGCGGTGAACATCTCCGGCATCGCCGCGGCCGCCGATCACACCACGGCCGGGGCGAACCAGACCGCGGCCACCGCGGGGGAGGTCTCGCGGGCGGCCAGTGAGCTGAACGAGCTGGTGGCCTCCTTCACCCTGCCGCGCACCTGAGGCGGCGCCCCGGCCAGCGGGGTCCCGCAGCGTTGAGCACGCAGCGCTGAACACGCACGGCCCGGTCCCCCGCAGCGCGGGGGGCCGG
>NZ_JBJLSG010000301.1:0-2423 GCF_050871925.1 Kineococcus gurbantunggutensis | reverse complement strand
GGGACGCCGGGTTTCCGCTGGGCGTTGCTGGCGGCGCCCTGCGCCGCCTGCTCCGCCAGCTCACGCGCCCCTGCGCGCAACGCCACCCGGACAATCTGCGGTGCGGAGTCGTAGTCGGGTCCTGCGCCGCGCAGGTCCTCCTCGCGGCGCAACCGCAGCGCCCTGGTGAAGGCGAGCACAGCGGCGGCGTCGTTGCCGGCGCCCTCGGCCAGGCGGCCGTCGACCACGTGCAGGGTGAGCCGCTGCTGGACGTCGCCGGGGGCCAGCCCGGAGCGGGCGGCCTCCACGTGGCGACGACCGGCCAGGGCGTCTCCCCTGGTGCCGACGATGCGGGCCAGCACGCAGTGCGCTTCGGCTCGGTAGAGCGCGAACTCCTCGAAGTCCTCGCCCAGTCGCAGCAGGTGCTCGGCCTCCGCGCGCGCGAGATCGGTGCGGCCGGCGAACAGCTCCAGGAGCGAGCGCCGCCAGACGTGCTCGGGCAGGGTCCTCCACGCGTCGGAGCGGTGCACCTCGGAGGCTTCGGCCAGCAGCGAGCGCGCCTCCTCGTAGCGCTCCAGCCCGGTCAACGCCGCGACCTCCGCTGAGCGGGCCGGCCCGCCGTAGCGCAACCTGGCCTCGCGGGCCGGGACCAGCGCGTCCTGGTGCCGGCCCTGCCGGGCGGCGGACTCGGCGAGCGCCAGGAGGGCCGTCTCAGCGGCGACCTGGTCTCCCAGGCGCTCGGCGTCGGCGAGCGCGGAGCGCGCCGGTGCGGTGACCCGGGCGCAGTCACGACCGCGGCTGGCCGCGAGCGCCTGCGCCGCCCGCAACCGCAGGCGGGTGGGCGCGCTGACCGGGTCGTCGTCCGTCAGGCTCGCCAGCGCCCGCGTCACCCCCAGCTCCAGCTCCTGGTCCCGGTGCAGCGCCCGCAGCGGTCCCACCAGGCGCAACCAGATGCGACCCGCATCGGGTGCGGCGCTGGCCGCCTGCAGCAGAGCCAGGCCCAGGTCGGCTGCAGCCTCCACCTGCAGCCCGGCGGTGGCTGCCTCCAGCGCCTCCAGGCCCATGTCCAGCCGCTCGGGGCTGTCGTCGGGCAGCAACCGCAGCGCGTGCTCCATCAGCTGCGCCGCGGCGGCAGGGGTCGCCTGCGTGAGCTCGACGGCCGCAGCGCGCAACAGGCCGGCTGACCTGCGCCGCTCGGCGGGGCTGATGTCCGCGGGTGTCGCCTGCGACAGCTCACCCAGCACGTGGGGGACCAGGTGCGCGGCCGGCCGCCCCTGGTGCAGCATCATGCTCACCACGTCGTGGTGCACGGCGGCGCGCACCGCCACCGGCAGGCCTTCGTACACGGCCTCCCGCACCAGGTCGTGGCGGAAGCTCACGTGAGCGCCCTCGTGCTCCAGCAGCCCCGCTCGCTCGGCGTCCTCGAGCGGTGCGACCAGCTGGGCTGCGGGCTCGCCCTGCAGGACAGCGGCGTCGGCGAGGGTGAAGTGGCGCCCGAGGACCGCGCCGGAGCGCAGGAGCTTGACCGAAGCCTGCGGCAGGCCCTCCAGCTGGCGCCGCACGGCGAGGATCAGTTGGTGCGGCAGGGCCGAGGCGGTCGAGGAGGTCGAGGCGGTCGCGTCGCCGGCCGCGTCCACCTGCGGACGCCAGCCGTCCAGCAGCGCGCCGAGCAGCAGGGGGTGCCCCTCAGCGCGCTGCACGAGGCGCTGCAGGGTGGGGTCGGGGTGGGCGCCGAGCTCGTCGTGGACCAGGGATTGGACGGCTTCGTCGTCCAAGGGGCCCAGGTCGAGCCGGGAGACGGCGGTCAGGTGCCGGGCCGCTGCGCTCACCCGTTCGACGGGGCCACCGGGGTCGGGACGTCCGGCGAGCACCCAGCACAGCGGCTGCTGGGCGAGCCGGCTGAGGATGACGCGCACGGCGAAGACGCTCAGCTGGTCGGTCCACTGCGCGTCGTCCAGCACCACGAGCACGGGTCCGCGGCCGGCGGGGACAGCCAGGGCATCGGCCAGGCGTTCGACCAGCCACGGCTGGCGGTCGTACAGGCCTCCCAGCTCGACGAAGTCCGCTTCCGAGAGCAGTGGCGCGGGCCCGGAGCGCAGCGCGGACAACAGCGCCGCCAGAGGCAGCATCTGCGTGGCCTCCTCGCCGCCGCCGCTTCCCACCGTGAACCCCTGCTCGCGCGCCAGGGACGTCACGGCGTGCACCAGGGCGCTCTTGCCGATGCCGGGGGCGCCCTCGACGGTGAGCAGGCTGGTGCGCCCCGAGCGTCGGGTGCTGGACAGCAGCGCCGAGGCGTGCAGCAGCTCCCGCTCGCGCCCGTGCAGCCCGTCCACCCTCGGTCCCCCGTCGTTCACCCCGCCCTGCACAGGCACCTGTGCGTCGTCAGTGTGCCAGCGCGGCGGCGCTCGTCGTCGCCGGCGCATCGCACGAACGTGCGATGCGCC
>NZ_JBJLSG010000300.1:0-2428 GCF_050871925.1 Kineococcus gurbantunggutensis | reverse complement strand
GGGGGGGGGGGGGGGGGGGGGGGGGGCGGGGGGGGGGGGGGGGGGGGGGGGGGGGGGTGCTGGGCGGGGGGGCGGGCGCCCCCCCCCCCCCCCCCCCCCCGCCCTCTGTCATTCCCCCCGCCGCGGCGACCGTGTTCGGCGACCAGCTGGACGCCGCCACCGCCTACCACGACTTCCTCGCGAGCGCCGGGGTCGAGCGCGGCCTGATCGGCCCGCGCGAGGTCCCCCGCCTGTGGGAGCGCCACCTGCTCAACTGCGCCTACCTGGGTGAGCTCGTCGAGCCCGGCGAGAGCGTCGTCGACGTCGGCTCCGGGGCGGGGCTGCCAGGCATCCCGCTGGCCTTGGCCCGGCCCGACCTGCACGTCCAGCTCGTCGAGCCCCTGGAGCGGCGTTACACCTTCCTGCGGGAGGTGATCCGCGCGACGGGGCTGGGAGACCGCGTCGCCGTCGCGCGCGGGCGCGCCGAGGACGTCGCCGGCGAGTTCTCCGGGGGCGTTGTCACCGCCCGCGCCGTCGCCCCGCTGGGCACCTTGTACCGGTGGACCCTGCCGCTGTGCCGGCCGGGCGGGCACCTGCTGGCCATCAAGGGCCGCACCGCCGCTGAGGAGATCGTCGCCGCCGCCGACGTCCTGGCGGAGCTGGGCGTCACCGGCACCCCCGAGGTCGTCCACTGCGGCCCGGAGGGCGACGAGGGGACCACCGTGGTGCGCGTCGCCCGCGGCAGCCAGCCGCTGCGCCGCCGCCCCGCTCGCGCTCCGCGCACCTCCACCAGCAACCGGCGCCCTCGGGCACCGCGCTCCACGGGAAGGAAGAAGGCGTGACGCAACTCGGGTGGTTCGGCGCCCTCCGATCGACCTCCTCGGGGGGTCTCGGCTGGCTGGGGGACGCGACGGGGTCGGCGGCCCCGGGGGTTCCACGTGAAACGGAGCCGGTCGAGGCGGTCACCGACGAGGCTTCCTCGCCTGCGGCGGGGTCCGTCGAGGAGTCGTCGGTGAACCCGGTCGAGGTCGTCGCCCCGGCCGCCGCGAGCACCGACGGGGACGTTCCACGTGAAACAGTGCCGTCCGCCGGTGGCGTCACGGCGACGGACGACGCCTCCCCGGCGGCGTCCGTCGAGGGGCCCGCCTTCGCGCCCGGCGGCACTGTTGAAGCCGCGCTCGAGGGGGCGCTCGAGGGGATGGGCCCGGAGGCGACGGCGCAGGTCGAGGATCTCGACGTGCCCGGTCAGCTCCCCTCCGTTCCACGTGAAACACGGCACGCCGTGGTCGCCGAGCGCTTCCCCCGCCCGGCGCAGACGCGCGTCCTGACGATCGCCAACCAGAAGGGCGGGGTCGGCAAGACGACCACCGCCGTGAACCTGGCGGCGGCCCTGTCGGCGGCCGGGCTGAAGGTGCTCGTCCTCGACCTGGACCCGCAGGGCAACGCCTCCACGGCCCTGGGCATCGAGCACCACGCCGAGGTGCCCGGGGTCTACGAGGTGCTCGTGGAGGGCAAGGCCCTGGCCGAGGTGGTCCAGCGCTGCGACGAGGCGCCCGACCTGTGGTGCGCCCCCGCGACGGTCGACCTGGCCGGCGCGGAGATCGAGCTGGTCTCCATGGTGGCGCGCGAGTCGCGCCTGCAGCGGGCGCTGCAGAAGTACCTCAAGACCGTCGAGCGCGACGGCAGCGGGCGCGTGGACTACGTCCTCATCGACTGCCCGCCCAGCCTGGGCCTGCTGACCATCAACGCCTTCGTGGCTGCGCCCGAGGTGCTCATCCCCATCCAGTGCGAGTACTACGCGCTGGAGGGGCTGAGCCAGCTCCTGGCGAACATCGAGCTCATCCAGGAGCACCTGAACCCCGACCTCACGGTCTCCACGATCCTGCTCACCATGTACGACGGCCGCACCCGCCTGGCCGCGCAGGTGGTCGAGGAGGTGCGCCAGCACTTCGGCGAGCAGGTGCTGCGCGCGCTCGTGCCGCGCTCGGTGCGCATCTCGGAGGCCCCGAGCCACGGGCAGACGGTGATGTCGTACGACCCGATGTCCTCCGGGGCGCTCGCCTACCTGCAGGCGGCGCGCGAGATCGCTCACCGCGGCGAGACCCTGGCGAACCCAGGGGAGGCGCGGGACGGGGCGCAGGGCGCGGCGGCCGGTGCGGCGCAGGCGAGCGACCCCTGGGCGCGGTGGACGGACGGAACGGGCAACCGGCGCGGTGTCGCGTCGAGGGAAGGTGGAGCGTGAGCGAGAAGCGGCGTGGGCTCGGGCGAGGGCTGGGCGCCCTGATCCCCAGCGGGGCGACCGCGCCGGCGGCCGCGCGGGGGGGGGGGGGGGGGGGGGGGGGGGGGGGGGGGGGGGGGGGGCGGCGGGGGGCCGCCGCCCCCCCCCCCCCCCCCCCCGGGGGGGGGGGGGGGCCGCCCCCCCCGCGGGACGACCCGCAGCGGGGGGCGG
>NZ_JBJLSG010000299.1:0-2433 GCF_050871925.1 Kineococcus gurbantunggutensis | reverse complement strand
CGGCACCACCGCGGTGGTGCCGGCCCCCTCGCGCGCCCCGGGCCCGGTGCCCGGTGCCGTCAGTTGATGTGCTTGCCGCCGTCGACCTGGTAGCTGACGCCGCTGACGAAACCGGCGTCCTCGGACAGCAGGAACGCCACCACCGCGGCGATGTCGTCGGGGGTGCCGACCCGGCCGACGGGGATGCCGGCGGCCATGCCCGCCTTGCGCTCGTCGGTCAGGCGCCCGCCCATGATGTCGGTGTCGACCGGGCCGGGCAGGATGGCGTTGACGGTGATGCCGAGCGGGCCCAGCTCGCGCGCGCCACCGCGGGTCAGGCCCAGCACGGCGGCCTTGGCGGCGGCGTAGGCGGACTTGGAGAACGTGCCGCCGCCGTCGACGGCGGTGATGGAGGACGTGTTGACGATGCGTCCCACCCCGGTGCGCTGCATGCGGCGGGCGGCGGCCTGCATCATCAGCAGGGTGCCGGTGGCGTTGACCGCCATCACCCGCTCCCACTCCTCCAGGGTGACCTCCAGCAGCGGGGTGGGGCTGGGGATGCCGGCGAGGTTCACCAGCCCCACGACCGGCGGGAGCTGCGCGTCGACGGCCTCGAACGCGGCGCTGACGGCGGCGGGGGAGGAGACGTCGGTGGGCAGGGCCAGCGCCTGCGCCCCCGTGCCGCGCAGCTCCTCGGCGATCTCGGTGACGCCCTGCTCGGAGAGGTCGACCAGGGCCAGGCTCCAGCCCTGCGCGGCGAGGCGGCGGGCCACGACGCGGCCGATGCCGCGGGGGGCGCCGGCGCCGGTGACGACGGCGGTGCGCTGGGCGGGGAAGGGAGCGGTCACGGGGTTCCTCCGGTGGGTTCGGTGGTGGGTTCTCAGGCCGCGGGCGCGGTGGTGCGCCCGTCGGCGGGCGCGGCGGGGGTGCGGTCGCGGAACAGGCGGGAGGCGAGCAGCAGCAGGGCGCCGACGACGGCGGTGCCGGCGAGCACGAAGAGCCCGGCGGTGGTGCTGTCGAAGGTCTCCTCCGCCCACACGCGCACGTTGGGCGCGACGAACCCGCCGAGGTTGCCCAGGCCGTTGATGAGGCCGAACCCGGCGGCCAGCGCCGCACCGGAGAGGTACGCGGCCGGCAGCGTCCAGAACATCGGCTGGCAGGCCACGAAGCCGATCGCCGCCACGCACAGGGCGGCCATCGCCAGCAGGGCGTTGCCGGCGACGGCGGAGACGGCGATGCCGGCGCCGGAGAGCACGAGCAGGGCGGCGGCGATCTCGCTGTGGGCGCGCAGGCGGTCCGCCACGCGCGGCAGCAGCGCGACGGCGACGAGCGCGCAGGCCCACGGCACGGCGGTGAGCACGCCGACGGAGAACCCGACCTCCCGGCCGGTGATCTCGGAGACCTGGGTGGGCAGGAAGAAGGTCAGCCCGTACACGGCGACCTGGATGCACAGGCAGACCAGGCAGAAGTACAGGACGCGCGGGTTGACCAGGGCGCGGGCCCAGCCCAGGGCGCCGCCGTGGTCGGCGCGGGCGGTGTCGTCGCGGGCGATGCGGGCGGTGAGCGCCTCGCGCTCGGCGGCGGGCAGCCAGGCCGCCTCGGCGGGGGTGTTGGTGAGGAACTTCACGGCCACGAAGCCGACGACGACGGCCATGAGGCCCTCGACCATGAACATCCACTGGTAGCCGCGCAGCCCGGCGAACCCGTCGAGCTCGAGCAGGCCGCCGGAGAGGGGGCCGCCGACCATGTTGGCCAGCGGCAGGCCCATCTGGAACAGGCCGGTGGCCCAGGCGCGGCGCTCCTGGGGGAACCAGTACGTCAGGTACAGCAGGACGCCGGGGAAGAAGCCGGCCTCGCAGACGCCCAGCAGGAAGCGCAGGACGTAGAACGTGGTCTCGTTCGTGACGAACATGAACGCCGTCGCGACGACGCCCCAGGTGATCATGATGCGGGCCATCCACCAGCGGGCCCCCACGCGGTGCATGAGCAGGTTGCTGGGCACCTCGAAGACGGCGTAGCCGATGAAGAACAGCCCGGCGCCGAAGGCGTAGGCGGCGGCGGACAGGCCCGTGGACGCCTCGAGCTCCTCCTTGGCGAAGCCGACGTTGGAGCGGTCGATGAACGCGATGACGTACATCAGCAGCAGGAAGGGGATCAGGCGCTTCGCGGTGCGCCGCAGGGCGGAGGCGACGAGCGCGTCCTCCGTGCCCGGGGCGTGGCCCTGGCTGGTCATGGTGGTCTCCGGTGCGTGCGTCGTCGGCTGGGCACCGCTGGGGTGGGAGTCTCCCGCGTCCTCGCGGCGGCGCTACTCAAACATCCAATAGGATGTAGGTCAAGCAGCTGGCCGACGTACGCACGACGACCCGGTGCCCCCGCCGTCGGGCGGGGGGTCCGGGCCGTGTGGGTCGTGCTGGGGGCCCGGGGGGGGGGCGCCTCAACCGGGCGGCAGGGTGA
>NZ_JBJLSG010000298.1:0-2445 GCF_050871925.1 Kineococcus gurbantunggutensis | reverse complement strand
GGCCCGTGCCGCCTTGATCGCGTAGGCGGCGGCGCCGAGGTCGTGCTCGGGCACGTGCGGCACGCACGCGGCCTGGCCGGCGGCGTACGCGGCGTGGCGAGGGGGTCCCCGCAGCGGGCGAGCCGCCCCCCTCGCGGGGGCGGCGCCGGGCGCGTCGGCCCTGGAGCGGTGCTTCGGCGCCGCCGCGGGCTCGATCGCCACCGAGCACTGGAACACCCGCCCGCTGCTGGTGCGCGCCGCCGAGCGCTCCGCGCAGGGCGGCCGCGCCGACTTCGACGACCTGCTGTCCACCGCGGACGTCGACGAGCTGCTCGGCCCGCGCGCGCTGCGCACCCCGTTCTTCACGATGGTCAAGGACGGCGTCGGCCTGCCGCGCAGCGCCTTCACCCGCAGCGCCGTCGCCGGCAACCAGCAGCTCTCGGACCTGCCCGACAGCGACGGCGTCGCCCGCTCCTTCGCCGACGGCGCCACGATCGTCCTGCAGGCCCTGCACCGCACGTGGCCCCCGCTGGCGACCTTCTGCGCCGACCTGGCCGCCGACCTCGGCCACCAGTGCCAGGTCAACGTCTACGTCACCCCGCCGGGCGCGCAGGGCTTCAAGCCCCACCACGACACCCACGACGTGGTGGTGCTGCAGGTCGACGGCCGCAAGCACTGGACGATCCACCCCCCGGCGGTGGAGCTGCCGCTGAAGACCCAGCCGTCCAAGGCGCTGGGACCGGACCCGGTCGCCGGGCGCGCCCCGGTCATCGACACCGTCCTCGAGCCCGGCGACGCGCTGTACCTGCCGCGCGGCTGGCTGCACTCGGCGCGCACCACCGAGGAGCGCTCGGTGCACCTGACCGTCGGGCTGCTGGCCACCACGTGGGCCGACGTCCTCTCCGACGCCGTCGCCTCCGCCGGGCGCGACGACGTCGCCCTGCGCCGCGCGCTGCCGCTGCCCGGCCAGGACGTCGACGTCGAGGCGTTCCGCGCCGCCGCCGCGCGCTGGCTGGACGGGCTGGACGGGGCCGCCGTGCGCCGCCTGGTGCAGCGCCGGCGCGACCGCGCCGTGCCCGCCGAGCCGGTGGGCGCGCTCGCCCAGGACGCCACCGCCCGCTCCCTGGGCGCGGGCACGCGGCTGCGGCCGCGGCGGGGGCTGAACGTGCGCCTGGCCGACGCCGGCGAGCGCGTGGAGCTGGTGCTGCCCGACCGGCGCGTGGCCTTCCCCGGCTGGGTGCGCCCGGCGCTGGAGCACGTGCTGGCTTCGCCAGCCACCTCCCCGGGCGAGCTGGCGGCCGCCGGCACCGGCGTCGACGAGGGCGACGCCCTCGTCGTGCTGCGCCGCCTGCTGCGCGAGAACGTCCTGCTGCCTGCGGGGCCGGGCTGAGCGCTGGCACCGCCGGCGCCGAGCGGTTCTCCTGCGCCGCCCGGGCGCAGGGGGACCGCGAGCCGCTGCTGGGCACCGCCACCGCGGTGCGCGGCTACCTGCTGGTGGAGGAGCCCGGGCCGTGGGGGGCCGGTGCGCTGCCGGCCTCCCGGCTGGGGGAGGAGCTCACCGCCGCGCTGAAGGCGGTGGCCGCCCGCCGCGGAGTGAAGCTGCTGCTGGTGCGCCGGCCCGACGCCGCCGGGCGCGACCCCGGCGGCCCGCGCCGGCTGTTCCTGGCCGACTGCCGCCGCGGCGCCACCGCGCTGCGCACCCGCGTGGCGGACCTCGCCGACCTGGCGGCGGCCGCCGCGGCCGAGGACGGCTGGAGCGCGGCGGAGGGGCCGCTGCTGCTGGTGTGCACGCACGGGCGCAAGGACTGGTGCTGCGCGGTGCGCGGGCGGCCCGTGGTCACCGCGCTCGCGGCGCTGGACGGGCACGCGGTGTGGGAGTGCTCGCACCTGGGCGGCGACCGCTTCGCCGCGACGGTGCTGGCCCTGCCCGGCGGGGCGGTGCACGGGCACGTGGAGCCCGCCGACGCCCCCGCGCTGCTGGCGGCCGTGCGCGCCGGGCGGGTGCTGCCGGCCAAGCTGCGCGGGCGCTGCGGCGACGCGGTGGTGGTGCAGGCCGCGGAGGGCCACGCCCGCCTGGCCCTGGGCGAGGACGGCCTGGACGCCTTCGTCCCGCGGCGCGCGGAGCGCCTGCCCGACGGGCCCGCCGGTCAGGTGCGCTGGCGGGTGCTGCTCGAGGCCGGCGGCGCGCCGCTGGAGGTGGACCTGCGCGAGGGGCGCGCCCCGGCGCAGCGGCTGACGTGCTCGGCGGCCGGCGAGCAGCAGGCCCGCACGTGGGAGCTGGAGGAGCTGCGCCGCTGACGGCGCCGCCGCTGCGGGCGGGGCGTGCGGCCGGGCGCTGCGGCGGCCGGCGGTCCGGGGGGGTGCGCTCACCAGCTGGCCGGGGGAGTCGTCGCCCAGACCCGCTGGGCGGGGGAGGTGTCGCGGTGGCCCGCTGGGCGGGAAGGCGTCACGGCGGGCAGGTGGGCA
>NZ_JBJLSG010000297.1:0-2510 GCF_050871925.1 Kineococcus gurbantunggutensis | reverse complement strand
CCTGCTGACCACCGGCGGCTGAGGCGTGCAGGGGCTGAACACCACCGTCGGGCTCGACCTGCTGCTGACCCTGCTGCTGGTCTCCGTGCGCGCCGTCGCGTTCCTACGCCGCGCGGCGGCCGGGGGGACCGGGGCGTCAGGCGCAGTCGACCGGCTCGCCGACGGTCAGCTCCTCCTGGGCGCGCTCGTCGAGCAGCAGGTGCACCAGGTCGCGCGCCTCCTGCGCGGCCGGCACGTACACCGTCCCGTCGGGCTGGGCCTGGGTCCGGACGCCCTGCAGCGCCAGGGTCCGCGCCGCGTCGGCGGCCTGCTGCGCGCTCAGGCGGTACCCGCACGGCGGGTCCAGGTCCACCTGGTCCGGCGCGGGCAGGGCGTTGTCCGCGCCGGCGAACGAGACCGGCCCGCGCTCCAGCGCGCTGCGGATCGCGGAGGCCGCGGTGGCGTCGGCGATCTCGGCGCGCCGCTCGGCGACCATGCCCAGGGTGGCGCGCGCAGCGGTGATCTGGGTGCTCACCCGCCGCTGGTTCAGCAGCGCCGGGTTGGCCTGCTCCAGCTCGTCCGCCGGGTCGTCGGACGCCTCCACGAGGATGCCCAGGGAGTGCCGCAGGCCCGCGGTGTTGCGCAGGATGCGCTCCTGCCCGTCGCCGGCCTGCTGGGCCACGACGTTGCCGTCGGCGTCGTAGTAGTAGCCGTAGATCCCGGTGGAGTTCCCGCCCTCCTCCACCGCCGGCAGCACCTCCTGCTCGGTGAGCTCCTGGGACAGCTCGTGCACGCGCGGGTCCACGTTGCGGTTGCGCGGCCACAGGGCGATGAGGTCGCGGTCGTAGGTGCCCGGGGTGGTGCCGTACTCGTGCAGGTCGTGCAGCACGTCCGGGCGCAGGTCGCGCTGCAGCTGCGCGAGCAGCCGCGCCTCGGCGGTGCGCAGCAGCACGTGGTCGCGGTTGACGTCGACGCCCTCGGAGTTCTGCCGCGTGTTCGCGGCCACCCCGTCGGGGTTCACCGTCGGCACGAACAGCACGGTGGTGCGGCGCAGGAACTCCAGCGTCGCGCGGTCGGTGGTGGTGGCCAGGTCGCGCGCCAGCGACAGGCACGCCTCGCGCCCGCTGGGCTCGTCGCCGTGCTGGGTGCAGGAGAAGAGCACCGAGCTGCCGCGGGCGATCGCCGCGGCGGAGGCGGGGGCCGGGGCGCCCACGGCCACCAGCTGCAGCGGGCGGTCCTGGGCCGTGCGGCCGACCTCGGTGACGGTCAGGCGGCGGCTGGAGGCGTCCAGCGCCTGCAGGAACCCCTGCTCCTGCTCCAGGGTGGTCCAGGCGGCGCCGCCGGACAACTCGAAGCCGGTGCGCAGGCCGCCGGGGACGGCCGGGCCGGGAAGCTGCGCGGCGTCCGCGCCCGCGGGGGCCGCGCTCGCGCCGGACAGGCCGGCGACGCCGGTGACCGCCAGGGCGCCGGCGAGGGCGAGGCCGAGGGCGCGCGGGCGTCGGCGGCCGCGCGCGGGACGGGGGGAGGTGAGGGGCACTGCGACTCCAGAGGATCGAGACCTGTGGGACAGCTGTGACGTCATGCGACCACCGATGACCCTGCGCGCACAAGGGGTGGCGGACGGTGGGTTCGGGCACCGGATCGACACCCCGCCGTCACCCCGGCGTCGTCGCCGGTCGCACGCCGTGTCCGAGGACGGGTGCAGGGTGGGGCCATGAGCGAGACGCCCACCGCCACCCCGCCCGCGGCCGGTGCGCCCGGGGCCGGTGCCCCCGCGGCGAGCGCGGCCGGCCCCTCGCGCGCCGAGCTGGACGGCCGCGCCGGCTACGACCCGGCCTTCCTGGCGCCCGGACCGCTGGTGCCCGTGCCGCTGCCCGTGGACGGCACCGAGGTCGTCGTCCTGCCGTACACGCACTTCTCCGTGGTGCTGCGCCCGGACCGGCGCCTGGCGGCGGCCACCGTCGTCGCCGTCGACGGCGCCGCGCTGCGCGACGTCGAGCGCGGCGGGGACCGCTGGTTCCTCGACCCGCGCGTCGGCCCGCACGAGCAGGCCGGCGCGGAGCTCTACTCCCGCAACGACTTCGACCGCGGCCACCTCGTGCGCCGGCGCGACCCGGTGTGGGGGGCGCCGGAGGTGGCGCGGCGGGCGAACGCCGACACCTTCAGCTACGCCAACGCCGCCCCGCAGGCGGCCGGGTTCAACCAGTCCGAGGAGCTGTGGCTGGGGCTGGAGGACCACGTCCTGGCCCACGCCCGCGAGCACGACGCCCGCCTGGTCGTCGTCACCGGGCCGGTCTTCGCCGACGACGACCCGGAGTACCGCGGGGTGCGGGTGCCGCGGCGGTTCTTCAAGGTCGCCGGCTACCTGCTCGAGGACGGCCCGGCCGGGCCGGCGCTGGCCTCGGCGGCGTTCGTGCTGGACCAGACGCCGCTGGTGGAGGAGGTGCTGCGCGCGGAGGCCTCCGCGCGGGGCGCGCCCGAGGTGGCCGCGTTCCGCACCTTCCAGGTCCCCGTGGGCGACGTCGCCGAGC
>NZ_JBJLSG010000296.1:0-2538 GCF_050871925.1 Kineococcus gurbantunggutensis | reverse complement strand
AGCTGACGCCGCACCGGGGCGAGGGCGCGCCGCGGGGTGGGCGCGGCCGGGCCCGCCCGGCGCCCCCCCCGGCCCCCCCCCCCCCCCCGGGCCCGGCGCGCAGCAGCACGGCGAACTCGTCCCCGCCCAGCCGCGCCGGCAGGCCCGTCACCGGGCCCGAGGCCGGCAGCACCGCGCGCAGGCGGGCGGCGACCTCCTGCAGCAGCACGTCGCCGGCGTGGTGGCCCAGGGTGTCGTTGACCTGCTTGAAGCCGTCCAGGTCCACCAGCACCAGCACGGCCGCGCCGTCGCCCGCGCACGCCTCGGCCAGCGCCTCCAGCAGCGCCCGGCGGTTGGGCAGGCCCGTCAGGTGGTCGGTGTGCGCCAGCTCCGTGACCTCCGCCAGCCGCGCCCGCTCCGCCTGCCGCAGCCGGGCGCTGTCCACCACCAGCGCCCCCTCCAGGGCCAGCTGGCGGGCCAGCTCGCGCTCGCGGGCCGTCCACGCCCGCGGGCCGGACACGTCCCCGCACACCGCCAGCCCGACCGGGCCGGTCGCAGACAGCAGCGGCATCGCCGCGAAGGAGCGCAGGCCCATCACCTCCACGAACCCGCCGCGGCGCAGCTCGGCGCCGGCCGCGTCGTCGACGAGGACGGGACCGCGCTCGCTCTGGGTGCGCCGCCACACCGGCGAGCCGTCCGCGCGCCGGCCCACCAGCGAGCGCTCCAGCGCGCCGGCGACCCCGGCGGGCACGCCGACGCCGTAGACGGTGCGCACCACGCCGTCCGCGTCGGTGACGTGCACGGCCGAGCGCTCGGTGCCGAACGCGTCGGCCGTCACCCGCGCCAGCAGCCGGGCCGCCTGCCCCACGCTCGCCGCGCGCGAGCCCTCCTCGAACAGCCGGCGCACCGCCGCCGCGGCGACCGCCTCGAACGCCCGCTCGCGCCGCAGCACCGTCGTGCGCACCGCCAGCGCCGCGTGGTGGGCCAGGGCGGCCACCACGTCCGGGCGCGGGGGCGCGCCGGCGCCGGGGAGCAGGACCAGCTCGCCCAGCTCCAGGCCCACCAGGCGCAGCGGCGCGCGCAGCTCACCGGTGCCCGCGCGCGCCCCGACGGCGACCTCCTCGGTGCCGCGCTCGCCGGGGAAGCGCACCACCGCACCGCTCAGCGCCCCCGCCGGGGCCAGGCGCCGCAGCGCCAGGCCCAGCACGTCCGCGGGCTCGACGGGGCCGGCGACCAGCTCCAGCAGCTGCGCCAGCAGCAGGTCCTGCTCGCCGGTCCGCTCCGGTGCGGCGCCGCGCGCGGGGGTGGGGTCCACCCCGCGATCCTCGGCGAGCGCGGGCCCGGGCTCAACGCCCGGGGGCCTCACGTCCAGTACAGGTACCGCGCCGCGGGCAGCTCGCGGGCCAGGGCGTCCTCGAACCACGAGCGCAGCTCGCGCATCGTGCCCGCGTCGTACACGTGCTTCACCGCGCCGAAGCGGCCGTGCTTGCGGGTGCGGGTGGACTCGTCCAGGTCCAGCTTGGTGCGCGGGTACCAGCCGAGCTGGACCTCCTTGCTCCTGGGCGTGAAGCGGTGGGTGATGCACTCCACCGTCAGGTCCAGGCCCGGCACGCCCGCCAGCTCCGCGCCGGCCGCGGCGAGCAGCTCGCCGTAGGCGGTGCGCCAGTCCTCCACCGGCATGATCGGCGCGATCGTCAGGCCCACGGGGTAGCCGGCGCGGGCCAGGCGGCCCAGGGCGCGCAGGCGCGCCGGCACCCGGGCGGTGCCGCCCTCGAAGCGCTCCACGGCGGGCACGTTGACGGAGGCGCGCACGCGGGTGCGCCCGCCGTGCGGCAGGTCCAGCAGGCCGTCGACGTCGTCGTACTTGGTGGTCAGGCGCAGCTGCACCGGGCCGGGCCACCCGTGGGTGCCGAAGTGGGCGATCGTCGCGGCCAGGGAGCCGGTGACGTGCTCCACGGCCAGGGGGTCGGTGTAGCAGGACGCCTCGAAGGTGGTGCCCTCGTGGCCGCGCTGGGCGGTGCCGGAGGTGACCGCGCCGGTGCCGACGACCTCGTCGAGGTCGGCGAGGATGCGCGGCAGGTCCGCGTAGACGCGGGTGATCGGCGGGCCGGACAGCGAGCCGGCCAGGTAGCAGTACTGGCAGTGCCCCGGGCAGCCCTCGGCGATCGGGAACGCGAAGTCCGCGCTCGGCGGGATCGGCGAGGGGCGGCGCTTGGAGGCGGGGCTGGTGACCACGGCCAGGGTGCGCTTGGCGGCGGCGTAGGTGGCGCGCTCGTCGGCGCCGCGCAGGCTCGGCAGGCGGTCGCCGCCGAGCAGGTGCACGTCCTCCACGCCGGCGGCGGCCAGGCGCTCGAGGATCGCGCGGCCGTGGGGCTCGGCCTGCGCGGAGGCGGTGACGTAGACGGTGGCGGGGGTCCACAGGCGGGGACGGGTGAGCAGCTCGCTCGGCACGTCCTGTTCAACACCGCCGGCGGTGCGGACCCTCCCCGCACCGGGGTGTCCCGCACCACACCCCCCGCCCTCCCTGCGGTGATCGAGGAAGGTGCACCTTCCTCGATC
>NZ_JBJLSG010000295.1:0-2686 GCF_050871925.1 Kineococcus gurbantunggutensis | reverse complement strand
TCACGCGGATCAACGCCACGCAGACCGACGCGGGTGCGGCGGCCGGGGCGATCGGGCAGATCACCGAGGTCATCGGTCGGATCGACGCTTTGCAGGCCACGATCGCGGCGGCGGTGGAGGAGCAGTCGGCGACCACCTCGGAGATGGTGCGCAACGTCGGTGAGGTCTCCACGGGATCGCAGGAGATCGCGGTGAACATCTCCGGCATCGCCGCGGCCGCGGATCACACCACGGCCGGGGCGAACCAGACCGCGGCCACCGCCGGGGAGGTCTCGCGGGCGGCCAGTGAGCTGAACGAGCTGGTGGCCTCCTTCACCCTGCCGCGCACCTGAGGCGACGCCCCGGGCCGTCGGCACGTGCGGTGCGACCGGGTGCCCCCGCCCGACGGCGGGGGCACCGGGTCGATCCGGCCGTCGGTTCGGTGGCTGGAGCTCGCGGCGTTCCGGGCGCGCGGCGTGGCGGCGCCAGGGCGGCGGCCCGGGTGGGTGCTCAGTACTCCCGGGTGGTGCGCTGCTGGACGGTGTGCGCGGGGTCGGTCGTGGTGACGGTGGTGCTGGCGCGCCGGCGCGGCTGGAAGAGGGCGAACTCCAGCACCAGGCCCAGGGCGCCGACGGCCATGAGGATCCAGCCGACGACGGTGAGGTCCAGGCCGCTGACGTCGACGTGCACGGCGAAGGCGAGGATCGCCCCGAGGGCGAGGAGGAAGCTGCTGGTTCCCAGGCGCATGCCGCCAGCGTGCGCCGCGGCCGGCGTGCGCGCTCAGCGGGGGCGGGTGCTCTCACCCGGACGCCGCAACCGGCTCGCCCGCTCGGCCCCGCCGGGGAGAGCCCGCGGCAGGTGGTGGCCGCGATGCCCGACGCCGGTGGCCCGCCCACGGCCCGGCGGTGGCGCCTGGTCGATCAGTCCTGCGCGCTCGGGCGGATGGTGATGTCCCCGATCTCCACGTCCTGGGGTTGCTCGATCGCGAAGGCGATCGCGCGGGCGACGGCGGCGGGGTCCAGGGCCAGCGAGGCCGTGTTCTGCTCGATCCGCGTGCGCAGCGCCGGGTCGGTGATGCTCGCGGCCAGTTCGGTGCGCACGTAGCCGGGCGAGATCGACGTCGTGCGCAGCCAGCCCTCGGTGGACTCCTGGCGCAGCCCCTCGAGGATGGTGCGCACGGCGTTCTTGGTGCCGGCGTAGACCGCCATCGTCGGGGAGATCTTCAGTCCGGCGGTGGAGACGGTCGTGACCAGGTGCCCGCGGCGCTGGGCGCGGAAGACCGGGAGGGCGGCCGCGATGCCGTGCAGGACACCGCGGACGTTGACGTCGATCATCTGCGACCAGCCCTCGACGTCGAGGTCGGCGACCGGCGAGATGGTGCTGATGCCGGCGTTGCCGACCAGGACGTCCAGACGGCCGAACTCGCCGACGGCGAGGTCGACCAGCGCCGTCAGGTCCTCGCGCCGGGTCACGTCGGTGGGGCGGTGCGCGACCCGGCCGCCGGCGGCGCGCAGGTCCGCGGCGAGACGTTCGAGGCGGTCCTCGCGGCGCGCGCCCAGGACGACGGCGGCGCCGCGGGCGGCGAGTTCGCGGGCGGTGGCCTCGCCGATGCCGCTGCTGGCGCCGGTGATGGCGACCACCGGCGAGGACGGGGGACGGGCGGGCGCGGCGTGGGCGGGGACGGCGGGAGCGGGAACGGCAGGAGCGGGGGTGGTGGGCACGGCGGGCCTCCGGGGTCGTGGCGGGGGGCGACGGGCGACTACGATGCGGACACGTGTCCGTTCCTCGGACAGTACCGGACACGTGTCCACATCGTCGAGGACCAGGAGCCGCCGTGACCCCGCCCCGCGCGGACGCCGAGCACAACCGCGCACGGATCCTGCAGGCCGCGCGCGAGGTCGCCGCTGCCGCCGGCGACGCGGGGGAGGTCCGCCTCAACGAGATCGCCAAGCGGGCCGGGGTCGGCCAGGGCACCCTGTACCGGCACTTCCCCACGCGCGGTGCGCTGATGCTGGAGGTGTACCGGCGTGACGTCGAGGAGCTGCACGAGGCGGCCGTCGACCTGCTGGGCCGGCACCCCGCCGACGTCGCCTTCGAGCGCTGGCTGGAGCGGCTGGCCGAGTACGCCCGGGTCAAGCAGGGCGTCTTCGCCAGCGTGGAGGCGAGCACCCGCACCGGTGCCTCCGCCCACGGCGGTGAGCGCGTCCGGGACGCGGTGGAGCTGCTGCTGAGCGCCGGTCGTGCCGCCGGCACCGTGCGCGAGGACGTCGACGCCCGCGACGTGGTGCTGCTGGTGGGGTTCTTGTCCCGACTGGCGCCCGACGAGCGCGGCGCGCGCGCCCGGCACCTGCTGCTGCTGGTGCGCAACGCCTTGCGGCCCTGAACGCGCCCGCGGGGCGTGGTGTCCGCGAGGTCTCGCGGCCGCGCCCTCGCGGCTCGGGGTGTCACCGCGAGGCGTCGACCGAAGTGCTGGTCAGTCCTGCAGGGCGTTGACGAGGGTGCGGCGGTGGCGCAGCATCCACTCCGCGGACTCGATGCGCCAGGTCATCGCCCACGACGGCGCCGCACCCGTGCTGCTCAGACCCGCACCGGCTGTGACGCCGGCTTCGTCGGCCTGGGCCTTGGCGTTGGCCACCGCCACCTGCACCATCAGCTCGAACAGCTCCCCGCGGCGGGCGCGGGGCAGGCCGTAGCCGTCGACGAGCAG
>NZ_JBJLSG010000294.1:0-2718 GCF_050871925.1 Kineococcus gurbantunggutensis | reverse complement strand
CCCCCCCCCCCCCCCCCCCCCCCCCCCCCCCCCCCCCCCCCCCCCCCCCCCCCCCCCCCCCCCCCCCCCCCCCCGCCCCTCAGCGCAGCAGGTCCGGGACCTGGAACTCCACGCCGTGCACGTGGGTGGCCAGGAACGCGAACACCGTCTCGTACCAGAGGGTGGAGTGCTGCGGGGTGAGCACCCAGTGGTTCTCGTCCGGGTAGTACAGGAACCGGTGCGGCATCTCCTCCGGGTCGCCGTCCCAGTGCTCGTTCAGCGCCCACCACAGCGCCAGGCCCTCGCCGATCGGCACCCGGTAGTCCTTGTCGCCGTGGATGACCAGCACGGGGCTGGTGATGGAGGCGGCGTGCGCGGAGGGGTCGTTGGCGGCGACCATCTGCGGCGTCATCTCCCGCGCCCAGTACCAGGGGGCGTCGGTGGTGGCGCCGAAGTGGCCCAGCGACCACAGGCTGGCGTGGGTGACGACCGCCCTGAACCGGTCGGTGTGCCCGGCGATCCAGTTCGCCATGTACCCGCCGAAGGAACCGCCCATCGCGGCGGTGCGCGCGGCGTCGAGGTCCTCGCGCTCCAGCGCCGCGTCGGTGACCGTCATCAGGTCCGTGTACGGCTCGGCGCCCCACGCCCCCCAGCCGCGGGCCAGGAACTCCGCGCCGTAGCCGGTGGACAGCCCCGGGTCGGGCAGCAGGACGGCGTACCCGCGCGCCACCGCCAGCCACGGGTTCCACCGCCAGGACCAGGCGTTCCACGATCCCAGCGGACCGCCGTGCACCCACAGCAGCAGCGGGGCCGGGGCGTCCGCGGAGGCGCCGGCGGGCAGCGCCAGCCAGGCGCGCAGGTCGCTGCCGTCGGCGGCGGTGGCGCTGACCTCGGTGAGGGTGCCGGGCAGCGGCACCGCCGGCGCCGGGCCAGGCAGGGGCTGCGGCTGCTGGTCCGCGGCGCGCGCGTCCAGGCGCACCACGGCCGGCGGGGCGTCCACCGCCGAGCGCACCGCGTACACGTGCGCGCCGTCCGGGGACACCTGCAGGGAGGAGTAGGCGCCGCGGTCGCCGGTCAGGCGCACCACCTCGCCGCCGGCGACGTCGACGCGGAACACCGGGGCGCCGCCGCGGTCGTCGGCGGACAGGAACAGCTCGTCCGAGCCCGGGCCCCACTGCGGCTGGGCGTGCCAGAACTCCCGCTCCGGCACGACCTCGCGCACGCCGGAGCCGTCCAGGGCGACGAGCACCAGGCGCACCGCGGGCGGCTGCACCGGGGTGGAGCGGGACTCGGCCAGCGCGGCCACCGAGCGCCCGTCGGGGGAGACGGCGACGGCGCCGAACTCGCGCTGCGGGTCGTCGGCCAGGACCCGCACGCTGCCGTCGGCGGTGGAGATCGCCACCAGGCGCACGTACGCGTCGCCGCGCGGCTGGGCGACGACCTCGGTGGTGACCAGTTCCGCGCCGTCGGGGGTCAGCGCCGAGCTGGCCTCGTGGTGGCGCAGGCCGGGGGCCGGGGTCAGGTCCGTCCAGGTGAGCAGGTCGCGCTCGCCGGCGGCGGGCTCGGCGCCGGGCAGCGTCGCGGCGAGGAACCGCGGCTCGTCGGGGCCGAGGTCGGCGTCCCAGTAGCGCACGGGCACGCGCGCGTGCAGCACGGCGCTGACCTTCTTCTCCTTGCGGGCCGCGCGGCGCGCGGCGTCGGAGGTGGGGCCCTCCTCGGCGGCGTCGGACCCGGGCAGCGTCGCGGAGGTGACGACGACGCGGCCGCCGGTGCGGGCGACCAGCGGCTCGGAGACCCCGCCGGGGCGGGTGCCCACCACGCGCGCCTCCCCCGCGGGCGGCAGCGCCCACAGCGCGGCCGGCGCGTCGTCGTCCCCCCGCGCCTCGGGGTCGGGGCGCGCGGAGGTGAACAGCAGCGTGCCGTCGGGGGCGAACACCGGGGAGGACTCGGCGGCGGCGCTGCGGGTGAGGCGCCGCGCGGGACGCTGCCCGGCGGGGTCCACCTCCCACAGCGCGCCGCGCCAGCGGGTGGCGTCGGGGGTCAGGGTCGCCACCGTCGTCACCAGGCGGGTGCCGTCGGCGGACAGCGCCAGGCCGCTCAGGCGGGGCAGCGCCGCGAAGGCGCCGAGGTCGGCGAAGGGGGTGCTCGTGGGGGTGGTCGCGGGGGTGGTCGGTGGGGTGTCGGCCATGCCCCGTTCTATACCGCCTGGACCGGGGCGGTCGGGATCAGGCCGGGCGGAAGGACGTGCGCGGCGGCGCGCCGGGGGCGCCGGGGCGCAGCAGGGGCGCGGTGACCTCGCCGGGGCCCAGGACGCCCGGGAGCGCGTCGTCGCGGTGCAGCGGGGCGGTGACCACGGCACCGGGGCCGCGGTGCACGGCGCCGAGCACGGCGGGCACGGGCACCTCGGCGACCGCGGCCGCGGGCCCGGCCGCGGGCGCGGCGGCGGGGGCCGGGCCGGTCGGGGCGGGCGCGAGGTCGGTGCCCGCGCCGGGCAGCAGGGCGAGGCCGGCGGCCGCGGCGGCCGTGCCCGCCAGGGTCAGGGCGAGGCGGTACGGGGTCATGCCGTTCTCCTTGCGCCGTCCGGGTGAACTGCCCGTGGTCTCGGCACCGCCCCGGCTCCCCTTGAGCCCCCCCCTCTCACCCCTCCCCGCCCCCTCCCTGGGGGGGGGGGCTGGGGTGGGACCGCCCGGGTCGCGCGGGCGGGGGGGGGGGGGGGGGGGGGCGGGCGGGGGGGGGCGG
>NZ_JBJLSG010000293.1:0-2743 GCF_050871925.1 Kineococcus gurbantunggutensis | reverse complement strand
TGGCCCGGGGCGCCGCCCCCGGCGCCCCCCCCCCCTCGGCGGTGGTGTACCGCAAGCCCACCACCCGGCTGGCCCCGGAGTACTCCTGGCGCGACACCGACCGCTGGATCGACTTCCCCTGGTCCAGCGCCGGGCCGGTCAGCGCGGCCGGGCGTCGCGCCTGAGCGCCGCGCTGGTGCGGGCGGTGGGCTCGGCGGTCAGCGGGTCCTGCGGCCAGGGGTGCTTGGGGTAGCGGCCCCGGTTCTCCGCCCGCACCGCGGCGTACCCGCCGCGCCAGAACGACTCCAGGTCGGCGGTGACGGCCAGCGGCCGCCCCGCCGGCGAGAGCAGGTGCACCACGACGGGCACCCGGCCGGCGGCCACGCGCGGGGAGGTGCGCCAACCGAACGCCTCCTGCAGCTTCAGCGCCAGCACCGGCGCGGCCGGGTCGGCGTAGTCCAGCGCGGCGCGCCGGCCGCTGGGCACCTGCACCGACTCCGGGGCCAGCTCGTCCAGGCGCGCGGCGGCCTCCCACGGCAGCGCCGCGCGCAGCGCCGCCGCCACGTCCAGGCGCTGCAGGTCCGCGCGCGAGCGCACCCGCCCCAGCTGCGGGCCCAGCCACGCGGCCGGGTCCGCGGCCAGCGCCGCGTCCGCCCAGTCCGGCCACGGCTCGCCCAGCGCGGCGCGCAGGCACGCCACGCGCAGGCGCAGCGAGCGGGCCGCGCCGCTCCAGCGCAGCACCCCCGGCCCCTCCCGGTGCAGGCCCTCGGCCACCGCGGCGGCCACCGCCGCGGCCGGCGGGTCCGGCAGCGGGCGTGCGGACAGCTCCAGCTCCCCCATCCGCTCCACGCGGCGGGCCACGACGTCGCCGTCGCGCCAGGCGACCTCGTCCACCGAGCGCGGGGGCACGACCGCGCGGGCCAGGCCGGCGTCCAGGGGCGCCGCGGCCCGCACCCGCGCCGAGGCCCGCCCGGGCGCGCGGTCGGCCACGGCCACCGCCAGCCACGGCGCGCCCGCCAGCGCCGAGGCGGGCCCGGCCTCGTAGCGGGTGCCGCCGGTGGAGGCCCAGCTCGCCCCCCGCCGGTGGGCGACGCGCTCGGGGAAGGCCAGGGCGGCCACCAGGCCCGCGGCCAGGTCGTCGGGCAGGTCCCCGGGCACGTGGCGGGCGGGGTCCGCGGGGGCCCCGGCCCGGGCGCCGGGCGGCAGGGCGCCGCGCAGCCGGCGCACCTCGCGGCGCCACTGCTCCGCGCCCGGCAGCCGGCCCGCGCGCGCGTCGCGCCAGGTGGCCACGAGGTCGTCGTCGCGGCCGCGCACGTCCTCGCCGAGCAGCGCGACGACCTCCGCGGCGCGGTCGGCGCCCACGAGCGGGGCGCCGTCGAGCAGGGCCCGCGCCAGGCGCGGGTGGGCGCCGACCGCGGCGGCGGCCCGGCCGGCGGCGCTGACGCGCCCGGCGTCGTCCAGGGCGCCCAGGCGGTGCAGCAGGCCGCGCGCGGCGGCCAGCGGCCCGGCCGGCGGTGCGTCCAGCAGCGGCAGGTCCGCCACCTCGCCCCAGCACGCGGCCAGCAGCGCGAAGGAGGCCAGGTCGCCGGTGGCGATCTCCGGGGCGGCCTCGGGCACCAGCAGGGCGTGGTCGGCGGCCGACCAGGCCCGCAGCACCGTGCCGGGCCCCTCGCGCCCGGCGCGGCCGGCGCGCTGCTCGGCGCCGGCGCGGGAGACGCGCACGGTGTCCAGGCCGGCCAGGCCCCGGGCGTGGTCCACCCGCGGCACCCGCGCCAGGCCCGCGTCGACGACGACGCGCACCCCGGGCACGGTCAGGCTGGACTCGGCCACGGCGGTGGCCAGCACCACGCGCCGGCGCGGGCCGGCGCGCAGCACCTCGTCCTGCTCGCGCCCGGAGCGCGATCCGGTCAGCACGGCCACGTCCACGCCCGGCAGGTCCAGGCGCCGCTGCACCGCGGCGATCTCCCCCGCCCCGGGCAGGAAGACGAGCACGTCGCCGTCGAGCTCGCCGACGGCGGTGCGCACCAGGTGCGCGACGTGCTCCAGCAGCGCGGGGTCCACCCGCAGCCCCTCCGGCGGGCGCACCGGCCGCGGCGGCGGGCACCAGCGCACCCGCAGGGGGTGCACCGGGGCGGTGGCCGTCACCACCGGCGCGGGGGCGGCGGGCCCCTCGCCCAGCAGCGCCGCCAGCCGGTCCGCCGCCAGCGTCGCCGAGGCCGCCACCAGGCGCAGGTCCTCGCGCAGCAGCCGGCGCGCCTGCACGCAGAACGCCAGGGCCAGGTCGAGGTCGAGCTGACGCTCGTGGACCTCGTCGAGCAGGACGGCCGAGACGCCCGGCAGGTCCTCCGCGCCCAGCAGCCGGCGCAGCAGCAGGCCGGTGGTGACGACCTCCACGCGGGTGCCCGGCCCGGCGCGGCGCTCGCCGCGCACCGCGTAGCCGACGGTGGCGCCGACCGGCTCGCCCAGCAGGGCGGCCATCCGCGCGGCCGCGGCGCGCGCGGCCACGCGGCGCGGCTCGGCGACCAGCACCCGCCCGGGCAGCGCCTGCGCCAGCGCCAGCGGCACCAGGGTCGTCTTGCCGGTGCCCGGGGGCGCCTGCAGGACCGCCGCGCCCGAGGCGTCCAGGGCGGCGAGCAGGTCCGGCACCACGGCGCCGACCGGCAGGGTGTCCAGCAGTCCGGGCGGCAGCACCGCGCCAGTGTCCCCGGCGCCGGGCGCACGCGTCACCGCGCCCCCGCCGGCGGGGCGGGGGCGGCGGGCCCGG
>NZ_JBJLSG010000292.1:0-2743 GCF_050871925.1 Kineococcus gurbantunggutensis | reverse complement strand
GACGGGCACGACGGGCACGACGGGCACGACGGGCACGACGGGCACGACGGGCACGACGGGCACGACGGGCACGACGGGCACGACGGGCACGACGGGCACGACGGGCACGACGGGCACGACGGGCACGACGGGCACGCAACGGCGCGCTGGCCGCATGCCTGGCCCAGACCCACGGCACTGCCCGCCCCCGCCCTGGTGGACGCCACCTGGCTGCACGCCCACCACGACGCGGTCGTGCTGCTGCAGGTCGATGACGACTCCAGCTCCTACTACCAGCGCCACCTGCCCGGGGCCCGCCCCATCGACACCTTCGACGAGCTGCACCAGCACGTGCGCCGCGGACCGCTGCACCGAGCCGGCTTCGAGCAGCTCATGGATGCCAAGGGCGTGCACCGCGGCGACCACGTCGTGCTGTACTCCGCCGGCGACCCCACCCACGCCGCCTTCGCGTTCTGGCTGATGCGCGTGTACGGGCACCCCCGCATCAGCCTGCTGGACGGGGGCCTGCGTGCCTGGGCCGCGGCCGGGCACCCCTTGAGCCAGGACGTGCCCACCTGGGCGCGAGTACCCGCCCACACCACCGACACCGGCTGCACCACCGCCGGCACCGGCACAGCCGTCGACACCGCTATCGATACCGCCGTCGATACCGCTATCGATACCGCCGTCGATACCGGTTACACCGCCGACGAGCGCGACGCCTCCCTGATCATCGGCCGCGACGAGGTCCTCACCCGCTACGTCGAGGCCCCCGCCCCGGCGCTGGTGCTGGACTGCCGCACCCCGGGTGAGTACCAGGGCAGCTCCCACCACCAGCTGGACGTGGCCGCCGAGCGCCACCGCGTGCCCGGGCACGTGCCCGGCTCGCGCAACCTGCCCTCGGCCCTGGTGCTGAAGCAGGACGGCACCTTCAAGACCCGCGAGCAGCTGCGTCAGCTGTTCACCTCCCGGGGCCTGGCCGCGGACTCGCAGGTGGTGGTGTACTGCCGCCTGGCCGAGCGCAGCGCGCTGCTGTGGTTCGCCCTGGCCGAGCTGCTCGGGCACGAGCCGGTGCGGCACTACGTGGGCGGGTGGGCGGAGTACGGCAGCTTGATCGATGCCCCCGTCGCCCGCGAGGACGCCCCCCTCCCCCACGACTGAGCACACCGGGCTGAACACACCGGGCTGAGCGTCCCGGGGTGAGCGGTTCAAGGTGGGCAGTTCAGGCTGGAGATCGTGAACACCGCTGCGCTCGGCGCAGCAGCGGTACACACCCCGCCACCGGCGACGCTGAACGCCGGCAGCGCTGAGCCCCAGAGGTACTGAATCCCGGCGGTACTGAACCCCGGCGGCGTTGACCTGGCGTTCTTCGCGCGGTGGTGTCCGAGGTGTCCGGGCGTGCCAGGTTTCGCCGGACGCAGCGCGGCGTGACGTGCCTGGCTACCTACGTGACGGCGTGACGGCTAGCGGCGGTGGTGGACGGCGGCCAGCTGCAGCACACGCGCTGGCCGCAGGGCGAGCCGCACCAGTACCTATGACCAAGGACTCATGACCCAGCACCCACGACCTGGCAGGTGGCCGCCCACCGGGTGCACACGCCGCTCGATCCGCCGCGCACCGTGCCTTGGGCACCACAGCCGCGGGCCACCGCACGCGCTCACCGCCGGGCACCTCCGGCAAGACCACCGGCAGGACCCGCGCCAGGACCGCCGGCAAGATCACCGCTCGGCTCGGCCAGCAGCTCACCGGCCCCGCACCAACCGAGCACGCGCTCCACGAAGGCACCAGCCCCGCGCACGTGCAGATCACCGCCCGCCGCCCGCAGCCGGCGCTGCGCCTGCACCAGCGCAGCCACACCGCGCACGTCGCAAAAGCGCAACTCGCTGATCTGCAGGTGCACCTGCAGGTGACCGGTCTCGATCTGCGCGCCGATCACCGCCTGGAGCAGCGCAGCGCTGTCGGCGTCGAGCTCACCACCGAGGAAGATCACGCTGTCGGTGGTGTCCATGCCCACCCGGCACCAGAGCACCACCGGCTCGGCGGGGTCGGCGGGGAAGCGGGCCAGGGTGTTCAGCGCCACGAGGAGGTCCTTCCCCGGCGCCGTCCTCGGCGCTCAGGTGGTGCGCGGCGGGCCAGGGCCAGTCGGCGGCGTCGGCAGGTGCCGACCAGGAGCGGCTGGGTTTGAACCGCGCCCCAGCTTAACCGGCGCCGCGCCGTGCACCCACCGCGTCGTGCACCCACCGGCTTCGAGCACGCAGGCGCCGGGCACTACGGACGAGTCCCCGGCTGCGCGAACCGCACCAATAGCACCGGCCACACGAACCGAAGGAGTCGAACCCGGTGTCGATACCCTGGCCAGGCGGATCACCACTCGCAGCCCACGCGGCGGCACCAACGCCGGGAGGTCCCACCACCGGGCCGCTAGCGGGGCCGCGCTCCTTTGAAGGATCAAACCCCTGGCCGGCAAGCAGGGTCCTGACCAGTGGCGCAGCGCACACCCGACCTGGCCGACGATGAGGCCCTCCGGGTGCGTTCACCACCGGTTCGGCGTTCAGTAGGGCCTACCGAAGCCACCCGGCCCCGCACCAGCGAGCTCCAGGGAACGACGTGAACGCGCACGATGCGAGTGCTCCCACCCCCGGCACACCCGCACCCGGCACACCCGCACCCGGCACACCCGCACCCGGCACACCCGCACCCGGCACACCCGCACCCGGCACACCCGCACCCGGCACACCCGCACCCGGCACACCCGCACCCGGCA
>NZ_JBJLSG010000291.1:0-2770 GCF_050871925.1 Kineococcus gurbantunggutensis | reverse complement strand
GTCCTGGACCGGCCCCCCGGCCCGGTCCTCCCCCTGCGCGACCGGCCCCGCCGGTCGCCCTCAGCCGGTCTGCGCCGCCCGGCGGTGGCTCAGGTGCTGCAGCGCCCGGGTGCGCTCACCGGCGGCGGCGCGCACCAGCGCCGCGGGCAGGGTCGCCAGCAGCGCGCCGCCCAGGGGGCGGCCGCCGGGCTCGGCCACGAACCCGTACAGCAGCTCGGCGAGCGCCTCGCGGCGCCGGCCCTGCCGCAGCAGGGCGAAGCCGAGGTTGGTGTGCGACTCCCCCGCGGCCCGCAGGACCTGCCCGGTGTGCGCCGCGAGGCGCTCGTCGGACAGGAAGCGCGTGGCGAAGTACACCAGGGCCCGGTCGTAGCGGGCCTGGGAGGTGATCTGCTGCGGGTGCTGCCGGTAGCGGGTCAGGCGGCGCGGGGAGTAGTACGCCCCCGCGCCGTCGCGGCAGGCCAGGTAGCCGATCCACGTGTCGTAGTTGGTGCCCACGTCGGCGGGCACGTCGGCCAGGTCCAGGCTCGACAGCCGCACGACGGTCGCCATGGCGATGGGCACGGCGCGGTCCACCAGGGCCTGCTGGACGAAGGGGCGGTGCACGCCCGCGGCCAGGCCGGCGCGGCCCCAGCGGCGGGTGTTGCGCTCGGTCTCCTCGACCAGCACGGTCCCGTCGGCGTCGATGAGCCAGTGGTCGCTGAAGGCCAGCGAGAGCGTCGGGTCCTGCTGCAGCGGCGGGACCAGGGTGGCCAGGAAGTCCGGCTCCCACAGGTCGTCGTCGTGCAGCATCGCCGCGAACTCGCCGCGCGCGGCGGCGTAGGCGGCGAAGGCGTTCGCGCGCGCGCCGATGTTGCGGCCGTTGTGGCGGTAGACGATGCGCGGGTCCCCGTAGGACTCGGCGATCGCGCGCGCCTCCTCCGACGGGCCGTTGTCCGACACGATCAGCTCGAAGTCGGTGAACGTCTGCGCCAGGGCCGACTCGATGGCCGGCCGCAGGTAGTCGAACCGCTGGTAGGTCGGCGTGATGATGCTCACCGACGGACGTCCCGAGGACACGGTCCTCAGCCCCCTTCCCCCGCCGCGACCCCCTCTTCGACCGCGGCTCCCGGGCAACCATAGGACGTGGCGGGGCGCGCGGGGGCGGCTCTCCACCCGTCCGCCACGCGTCCTGCGCAGGACGTGAGCCGCGCGCACCAACGCGGTGACGCGCCGTGGTCGACACGGCGCGGGTCGTGGTGCGCTGCGCGCCCCGGCGCGGGACCGGGCGCGAGGCGGGTCCGGGCCGGTGCCCGGGAGGGGTCAGCGGCGCTCGGGCAGGGCGTGGAAGCGCTGCTGGGCGGCCTCCAGGCCCTCCAGCACGAGCTGCTCCACGGCGTCGGCGGCGTCGGAGACCAGGAACGGCAGCTCCCTGCGCTCCACGGTGGAGAACTCCCGCAGCACGAAGTCCGCCGGGTCCTGCCGGCCCGGGGGGCGGCCGATGCCCACGCGCACGCGCGCGTAGTCCTTGCCGCGCAACGACTGCGAGATCGAGCGCAGGCCGTTGTGGCCGCCCTCGCCGCCGCCGCGCTTGAGGCGCACGGCGCCGAAGGGCACGTCCAGCTCGTCGTGGACGACGACCAGGCGCTCCAGCGGCACGTCGTAGTACTTGGCCAGGCCCGCGACGGGCCCGCCGGAGAGGTTCATGTACGAGGTGGGCGCGGCCAGCACGGCGCGCGGGCCGGGCACCCCGCCGGGGCCGGTGCCCAGGCGCACCTCGGCGACCCGGGCACCGGCGCGGTGCCGCTTGAAGGCGGTGGACGCGCGGCCCGCCAGCTCGGCCAGGACCACCTGCCCGACGTTGTGCCGGGTGCGCTCGTGCTCGGCGCCGGGGTTGCCCAGGCCGACGACGAGCCACGCGTCGCTCACCGCGTCCTCCTGCTGCTGCGGGACCGGGTCAGGACTCGGTGGAGCCGGCGGCCTCGGAGGACTCGCCGCCCTGGTCGTCGGAGTGGCTCTCCTCGCGCACGATGCCGGCCTCGGCCTCGAGGGTCTCCAGCTCCGCCTCGACCTGCGCGGCGGTGGCGGCGGCCTGGACGACGACGACGAGCTGCTCGGGGTCGCCGGCCAGGGTGGCGCCGGCGGGCAGGGTGACGTCGCCGGCGGAGACCTGGGCGCCGGCGGCCAGGCCGTCGACGGAGACCTCGATGTTCTCGGGCAGGTGGGTCGCCTCGGCCTCGACGGACAGCGTCGTCAGCTCCTGGTTGACGATGGTGTTCGCCTCGGCCTCGCCGGTCAGGGCGAGCGGGACGTCGACGGTGACCTTCTCGCCGCGGCGCACCACGAGCAGGTCGACGTGCTCGATGAAGCCCTTGATCGGGTCGCGCTGGACGTCCTTGGGCAGCGTCAGGTGGCGCTCGCCCTCCAGCTCGATGTCGAACAGCGCGTTGGCGTGGCGCAGCGCGATCATCGTGTCGTGGCCGGGCAGGGTCACGTGCAGCGGGGCCTCGCCGTGGCCGTAGACGACGGCGGGGATCTTGTTCTCGCGGCGGATGCGGCGGGCGGCGCCCTTGCCGAACTCGGTGCGCTTCTCGGCGGACAGCTTGGTCTCGGCCACTGGGGCTCTCCTCGGGTCGTGGGGTGTTCACGCAGACCTCGGGAGGGCGCGGCGCCGCGTCCACCGCGTCGATCACGGAGGACCGGGTGCTGGACCCGCGCCGTCCCTCGCCGAGGCAACCGGACCCCACTCTACCGGGAGCGGCGGGGCGGCCCGGACGCGCAGCGGGCCGCCCCG
>NZ_JBJLSG010000290.1:0-2774 GCF_050871925.1 Kineococcus gurbantunggutensis | reverse complement strand
GCGGGCTCAAGGAGCCCGCGGGGCGACCCGATCCCTCTCCTCGAACGCCCCGCGCCGCAGCCGGGGCCCGTCGAGCTGGAGGTGCTGGGTCGTGGGATCGAGTCGCGCGGGAGTGGCCGGACGTGGACTGCGCACCCCGGCGCGCGGTGCGCTGAGCTGCCTGCTCGCCGCGTCCGCGCTGCTCGGCACCGCGGCCGCCGCCACCGCCGCCGCCCCCGCGGCCGCGCCCGCCGCCGCCCCCGTCGTGCTCGCCGCCGCGCCCGCCGCGCCGGCCACCGACCTGGCCACGCAGAAGCGCCAGGTCGTCGAGGGCATCAACGCCGAGCGCGCCGCGCGCGGGCGCGCCCCGCTCACCGAGTTCGGCGACGTCTCGGCGGTCTCGCAGCGCTGGGCCGAGGCGCAGGCCGCCAGCGGCCAGTACCGGCACAACCCCGACTTCGCCCAGCAGCTCGCCGGGTACGGCGGGATCGGCGAGATCATCCACCTGAGCTACTCGAACAGCACCGACGGGGCCTGGGCCGTGCGCGGGTGGATCGACTCCGCCAAGCACCACGAGATCATGCTGGGCGACTACACCGGCATGGGCGTGGGCATCGCCGTGGGCCCGGCGCGCGTGCCGAACGCGCAGACCGAGATCTACTACGTCGTCAACACCGTCAAGGGCACCCGCCCCTCCACGACCCGCGCCTCCGCGCCGGTCGCCAGCGCGACCTGGACCAACGGCGGTGCCGTGCACCGCCTGCAGGGCGCGATCCTCGGCCTCTACCAGGGCACCGGCGGCCCCGGCGGCGTGCTCGGCCTGCCGACCACCTCGGAGCTGAGCACCCCCGACGGCGTCGGCCGCTTCACCCACTTCGAGCGCGGGTCCATCTACTTCTCGCCCGCCACCGGCGCGCAGGTCGTGCGCGGGGCGATCCGCGACGAGTGGGCGCGCCTGGGCTGGGAGCGCTCGCCGCTGGGCTACCCGGTCGGCGGGGAGTTCGCGGTGCGCGACGGCGGCCGGGTGCAGCGCTTCACCGGCGGGCTCGTGTACTGGACCCCGCGACTGGGCGCCCACGAGGTGCGCGGCGCGTTCGGGCAGTCCTACGCCGCGCAGCGCTGGGAGAACGGCAGCCTGGGCTACCCGCGCACCGGCGAGCAGGCGGTGCCCGGCGGCGTGCGCCAGGAGTTCGAGGGCGGGACCCTCACCTACCGCTGGGCCGAGGGGCGCGTCACCCGCTCCTGACGCCGGGCCGGGGACCGGCGCCGGACCGGGGACCCGCGCACCCGCGCGGGCCCCCGGCGCGCCTCACAGCAGCGGGACGACCCCGGCCAGCAGCCCGGCGCAGCGCGCGGCCGCGTCGCGCCCGGCCTGCAGCACCTCCTCGTGCGAGAGCGGCTCGTCGCTCACCCCGGCGGCCAGGTTCGTCACCAGGGAGAACCCCAGGACCTCCATGCCGGCGTGCCGGGCGGCGACCGCCTCCAGCGCGGTGGACATGCCCACCAGCGAGGCGCCCAGCACGCCGGCCATGCGGACCTCCGCGGGCGTCTCGTACTGCGGGCCGCGGAACTGCGCGTACACGCCCTCGGGCAGCTCCGGGTCCACCGTGCGGGCCAGGGCGCGCAGCCGCGAGGAGTACAGGTCCGTCATGTCGACGAACGTGGCGCCCTCCAGCGGCGTGGCCCCGGTCAGGTTCAGGTGGTCGGAGACGAGCACCGGCGAGCCCGGGCCGATCGAGGGGTCCAGCCCGCCGCAGCCGTTGGTCAGCACCAGCGTCCGGCAGCCGGCCGCGGCGGCCGTGCGCACCCCGTGCGCCACCGCCCGCACGCCGCGGCCCTCGTAGAAGTGCGTGCGCGGCAGCACCAGCGCCCTCAGCGGCTCGGCGTCCTCGCGCTCCACCCGGATCGAGCGCAGCGTGCCGGCGTGGCCCACCACGGCGGGGGCGGTGAAGCCGGGCAGCTCGGTGGCCGGCACCTCCAGCGCCACCTCGCCCAGCCGGTCCGCGGCCGCGGCCCAGCCCGAGCCCAGGACCAGCGCCACGTCGTGGTGCGGCACGCCCGTCAGCTCCGCCACGCGCTGCGCGGCGCGCTCGGCGAGCTCGAAGGGGTCGGTGTCGGCGTCGGAGAAGGTCCCGGTCGAGTGCCGGGCGGGGGGAACGGCGTTCGTCACGTCGTCCACCCTAGGACGGCGCCCGGGCCGGTGCCGTCGCCGGCGTCGCGCAGCGTGGCGGCGGGTGGCTCAGCGTGGCGGGCGCGTCAGGCGTCGTCGGAGCGGCAGGGCCGCGCGCGCAGCGCCAGCACGTAGTCGTGCGGGGCGCCGCCGGCCTCCGCGGCGTCGGCCAGGCCGCCGAGGTAGCGGGCCGCGGGCACCCCGCCCTCGTAGTCGTCGAGCACGTACGTCCACGCCACCACGTCGCCGTCGAGGGTCTTCACCCGCACCCGCACCTTGCGGTACAGGCCGATGCCCGCGCCCTCGACCTCGTCCAGGCGGTCGGCGTCGCCGTCGGCCACGTCGTACAGCGCCACGTACACCTGGTCGCCGGGGGCCTCCACCACCGTGGCGACCGGGCCCTGCCAGCTGCGGTCCTCCCCGCCGAAGGTCAGCCGCCAGTCCACCAGCCACCCCGTGGACCGCAGCGGCGAGTGCGGCGCCTTGCGCGCCATCACCTCCGGGTCGAGGTTGCTGGCGTACGCGGCGTAGGCGGGCACGTGGGCGGGCACGAGGGAAGACTGTAGGACGCCGCGCGCGCCCGCGGGAGCGGTGGTCGCCCCCGCCGCCCGCCCCCGCCCCCCCC
>NZ_JBJLSG010000289.1:0-2878 GCF_050871925.1 Kineococcus gurbantunggutensis | reverse complement strand
GGCCCGGCGCCCGCGGGCGCCCGGCCGCACGCCCGGCGAGGGGCGCGCACCTCAGGAGGGGCTGACGAACCGCTCGCGCACCTCGCGCACGACGGCGTCCTCCCCGCGCGCGAGCAGGAAGGTCAGCACCGACGCCAGCACCACGACGACGGCGTCGAAGGTGACCCAGGCGGTGCCGATCGCGAGGACGAGCAGCGAGAGCAGCGCCAGGGTCGCGCGCGGGCGGGTGAGGAGGGTCAGGACGCCCAGGCGGGCGGCGTCGCGCCAGCGGAAGGCGAACACCGCGGTGAGGACCAGCACGCGCACGGCCCACAGCAGCACGGCCGCCCCCAGGACCGCGTAGAGGGGGGTGAAGGCGGCCGCCGCGCCCACGACGTCGCGGTGGGCCACGTTGACCGCGAGGACCGTCAGGACGCCCAGGGCCGGCACCCACGTGCGCAGCGCGTCCAGCGCGTCGAGCCGGTAGCCGCGCAGGAACTCCCGGGCGGGGTCGGCGTCGCGGTCGGCGAGGAAGGCGCGCCAGGCGAAGACCGACGCGGCCAGCGCCGGTCCGGCGGGCACGGCGCACAGGGCGTACAGCGGCAGGTTGCTGGCGTCGGGCGCGAGGAGCAGGGCTCCGGCCAGGCCGGGCGCGGTCGCGACGACGAGCAGGACCTCGACGACGACGAACCAGTGCACGACCTGGGTGACCCGCGACAGCGGCCCCTCGCCGAAGGCCCGCCCGTCGCGCGCGGGTGGTGCCACGGGCGCGCTCACCGGACCTGCAGGACGACGACGTCGGCGGGGGCGAGCGCGAGGACGTCGCCGGCCTCGATCCGCCGGCCGGTGAGCAGGTCGGTGCCGCTGGTGTGCGCGCTCACCCGGAGCGGCTCGCGCCCGTGGTGCAGCAGGAACTCGTAGCGGCGGCCGTCGACCTCGCGCACCGCGTGCTCCAGGTCCGGGGAGTCGGCGTGGGGGCCGACGAGGTCGTGCCGCTCCAGCACCCGGCGCAGCACCCACCGCAGCCCCGCCGCGTCCAGGCAGGTGCCGACGTACCAGGCGCAGCCGCGACCGGTCTCCCGGCGCGTCACGGCGGCGGTGCCGGCGTAGAAGTCCGCACCGTAGGTGCCCACGACCTGCGCGCCGCGCGGCAGGACGAGGTCGAAGGCGGTCGTCGCGGCGCTCACGAGCTCCGGCGCCGCCCCGTCGGGGTCGACGAGCCGCACGGGGTTGACGACGGTCGGCTCCTGCGCGTCGGTCTCGTCGACGCGGACGCCCAGCAGGTCCGCCAGGGGGCCGGGCACGTCGGTGAGGAAGGCGTTGTCGTCCTCGTCGACCCGCCCGGACAGGACCGTGGTGACCACGCTGCCCCCGCGCGCGGCGACGGCCTCCAGCCTCTGGGCGAGGTCGCCCTTGAGGACGTGCAGCAGCGGGGCGACGACGACGTCGTAACCGTCGAGGTCCGCGGTGACCGGGACCACGTCGACCTGCGCGCCGGCCTCCCACAGGGCGCGGTGGTAGGCGATGGCCGTCGCCAGGTACTTCAGGTGGCGGGTGGGGCCGTCGGAGATCTCCACGGCCCACCAGGAGTCCCAGTCGAACAGCAGGGCGACGCGGGCGGGGGTGCGCCCGCCGAGCAGGGCGCCGCCGACGGCTTCCAGTTCCGCTCCGAGCGCGGCGACCTCCTGGAACGAGCGCGTGTCGGTGCGCCCGGCGTGGTTCAGGACCGCGCCGTGGTACTTCTCGCTGGCGCCGCGGGACTGGCGCATCTGGAAGAAGAGCACCGCGTCGGCGCCGTGGGCCACCGCCTGCCAGGACCACAGCCGCATCACGCCCGGGCGCTTGAGGGGGTTGACGTCGCGGCAGGCCGTCACGGTCGGCGTCTGCTCCATGAGCCAGAACGGCTGCCCGGCCTTGAGGCCGCGCACGAGGTCGTGCGTCAGCGCCATCCGCGAGGCGGAGCGCTCGTCGGGCGGGTAGTTGTCCCAGGAGGCGAAGTCGAGGTGGTCCGCCCAGCGGTGGTAGTCGACGGGGCGGTACGTGCCCATGAGGTTCGTCGTCACCGGCAGGCCGGAGTGCTCGCGGATCGCCTCCTTCTCCTCGCGGAAGGTGCGCAGGAGGTTGTCGGAGGTGAAGCGCAGGTAGTCCAGGGTGATGCCCTGGAAGGCGGTGTGGTCCGGCCCGCGCCAGTGCTCGGACAGGGCGTTGGGCGGCACGACCTCCTCCCAGTCGCCGAAGCGGTGCGACCAGAACGTCGTGTTCCAGGCGTCGTTGAGCCGCTGCAGCGTGCCGTAGCGCGTGCGCAGCCAGGTGCGGAACTCCGCGGCGCACAGGTCGCAGTAGCAGGCGCCGCCGTACTCGTTGTTGACGTGCCAGGCGACGACGGCCGGGTGCTCGGCGAAGCGCTGAGCGACGCGCCCGGCCAGGGCGGCGGCCAGGCGGCGGTAGGCGGGGGCGCTGGGGCACGCGTTGTGGCGCTGGCCGTAGACGTGGCGGCGTCCCTCGAAGTCGGTGCGGCAGACCTCCGGGTGCTGCCTGGCCAGCCACGGCGGCAGCGCGCCCGTGCCCGTGGCCAGGCACACCCGCCGGCCCTCGGCGTGCGCCCGGTCGAGGATGCGCTCCAGGACCGAGAGGTCGTAGACGTCCTGCGACGGCTGGGTCAGCGCCCACGTGAACACCCCCACGGTGAGGGTGTCGATGCGCGCGAGGTCGAAGGCGGCGTGGTCCTGCTTCCAGACGTCCTCTGGCCACTGCTCGGGGTTGTAGTCGCCGCCGTAGGGGATGCGCTGGGTACGGGGAAGGCTCATGGGGGGACGGCTCTCGACGAGGACGGTCGGGGGCAGGCGGAGCGGTTGAGCGCCGGGGGGACGGCGACGGCCCGGCGGCACCCGGGGGTGCC
>NZ_JBJLSG010000288.1:0-2879 GCF_050871925.1 Kineococcus gurbantunggutensis | reverse complement strand
CCCCCCCCCCACCCCCCCCGCTTAGTGAAAAAAACACCGACAACCACACAAACCCCCCCCCCAGGGGTCGGGGACGAGCGGGGTGGAGGGGGGGTGGGGTGGCGGCCCGGCGGCGCCCGCGCCACGGTGGGGCACGTGCAGACGTTCCTCCCGTACCCCGACTTCGCCCGGTCCGCGGCCGTGCTCGACGCGCCCCGGCTGGGCAAGCAGCGGGTGGAGACCCTGCAGGTGCTGCGCGCCATCGAGCTGCCCGACTACGGCTGGGTGAACCACCCCGCGGTGCGCATGTGGCGCGGCTGCACCCCCGCCCTGGTCGCCTACGGCCTGGCCTGCGTGGACGAGTGGACCCGCACCGGGCGCGCCGACTCCACCCGACGCCTCATCGCCGAGTTCGCCCCCGAGGTCGTCGGCCGCAGCCAGGCCGACCTGGCCGCCGAGGGCCTCATGCCGTACTGGCTGGGCGACGAGGCCCTGCACCTGAGCCACCGCTCCGCGCTGCTGCGCAAGGACCCCACGACCTACCGCCCGCTCTTCGGCGACGACGAGCCCGACGACCTTCCCTACGTGTGGCCCGAACCGCCCTCGCTGGAACCGCGCCCGCGCGCCGGCGGGCGCCTGGTGTGGGTGGTGCGCCCCACCGGCCCCGAGGCGCTCGCGGAGTTCCTCGCCGACGGGGTGGTGGGGCTGGGCACCGAGTCCGGCGTCGACGTCGACGTGCGCGTGGCCGAGGAGGGCACGACGCTGCGCCAGCTCCTCAAGCAGGTCTCGCCCGGCAAGCGCCCCGGCAAGGACCTGCGGGTGCTGGACACCTTCGTCAACGAGCTCGCCCCCGGCGACGAGGTCGCCCTGCCCGTCGAGCGCGAGCGCGCCCTGCTGCTCGGGGAGGTCCTGGGCGGGTACGAGTTCGACGCCCGCAAGGGCGTGGCGGTGCCGCACCGGCGCCGGGTGCGCTGGGGCGGGCGCGTGGAGCGCTCCGACGTGCAGCCGCCGGCGATGCTGCAGGACCCGCGCAAGCTGTTCTGCGTGGACGTCGCCGCGTAGCGGCCCGCGCCCCGCGTAGGACCGCGCCGCGCCGGGTAGGGGGCGGGCATGGCCGACACCGCTCTGCTCGACGTCGACGGCACCCTCGTCGACACCAACTACCAGCACGCGATCGCCTGGTACCGCGCCTTCCGGCGCCACGACCTCACCGTCCCCGTGTGGCGCATCCACCGCGCGATCGGCATGGGCGGCGACCAGCTCGTGCCGGCCGTGGCCGGCGACGGCTTCGAGCGCGAGCACGGCGACGACGCCCGCGAGGCGTGGGTGGAGGAGTTCGACCGGCTGCTGCCGGAGGTCCAGCCCTTCGACGGCGCGCGCGACCTGATCGTCGAGCTGGGGCGGCGCGGCTGGAAGGTCGTGCTCGCCTCCTCCGGCAAGGGCCAGCACGTCGAGGCGTTCCTGGACCTGCTCGACGCCCGCGAGCTGTGCGAGGCGTGGACCTCCTCGGACGACGCGGAGTCCTCAAAGCCCGCCCCCGACCTGTTCCAGGTGGCGCTGCAGAAGGTGGAGGGGCGCGACGGCGTCGTGCTCGGCGACTCCACGTGGGACGTGCAGGCCGCGGCGAAGGCGGACCTGCCGGCCGTCGCGCTGCGCACCGGCGGCTACTCCGTCGACGAGCTGCGCGAGGCCGGCGCGGTGGCGGTGCACGACTCGATGCGCGAGCTGATCGACGCCCTGGACTCCACCCCCCTCGGCGCCCCCGGTTCGGGGTCGGGTTCCGACTCCGACTCCGACTCCGGCCCGCGCACCGTCCCGCCGTCCCCCCTGTCCTTCCCCTCCTCCTGAGTCCCCACGCCCACCTCGCTGCGGTGATCGAGGAAGTGGCAACTTCCTTGATCACCGCAGGGAGGGGGGCGGGGAGGCCGGGGTTCACCAGGTGCGTGCGAGCAGGCGCGGCTGCAGGCCCAGGAGCTCGCCCAGGCCGCGCTCGAGCTCCGACGAGCGCCCCAGCACCTCGCCGGCGCCCACGCCCACCACCGTCCAGCCCAGGCGGGCCAGGTGGGCGCGGCGCCGCTCGTCGTGCGCCCGCTGCGCGGCGCCCTCGTGGAACTCCCGCCCGTCGTACTCGACCGCCACCCTCCGCTCCGGCCAGCCCAGGTCCAGGCGGTAGGGGCGCCCGCGACCGCGCGGCACCTCGATCTGGGTGGTCACCGCCGGGAACCCCGCGTCGGCGCACCGCAGCCTCAGCCACGACTCGCCCGGGGACTCGGCGCCGGGGTCGGCCAGGTCGACCAGGCGGCGGGCGCGGGCCACCCCGCGCTCGCCGGGCTGGCGGGCCAGCCGCTCCTGGGCCTCCCCGCGCGCGAAGAGCCCGCGCCGCAGGCCCAGGTCGAGCATCGCGAGCGCCACCGGTGGCGGTTCGAACCGGGCGGCGTCCAGCGCCGTGCGCAGCGGTGAGGTCACCGGCAGGCCGTCGACCAGCACCACGTCGCCGTCGGTGTCCGCGCTCCAGGAGCGGATGCCGGGCCGGCGCAGCGCGGAGCGCCCGGTCGGCAGGACGACGTGGACCTCGGCGGCGGGGTCGCTCTCGTGCGGCACGGCCGACCGGAAGCCGTGGACACCGGCTGCGCTGCGGCGCGCGATGGCGGCCCCCGGCGGCAGGACGGAGGCGGCCGCTCGCAGCCGCAGCCGCTCGTCGGCACCGGGGTCGGTCAGCAGGTCGTGGCCGGTCGCGGGGAGCACGGCCGCAGCGTGCCCGCGGCCGCGACGCCACCCGCCGCCGTCCACAGCGCGCCCCCGTGCCCGCCGCCGTCCACAGCGCCCGTGACGCCTGCGACGCCCGGAACCCGCCCCCCACTCTCGCGGTGATCAAGGAAGTGGCAACTTCCTTGATCACC
>NZ_JBJLSG010000287.1:0-2940 GCF_050871925.1 Kineococcus gurbantunggutensis | reverse complement strand
GAGCTTTCCGGTGCCACCCACCCGCAGCGAGCCCCCGCGGCCTCCCGGCCCCGGCGGCCGCCCCGTCCGGGCGACAGGAAGAACAGTACGCCGCTGACGCCCCGAGCACCAAATCCGTGCCGGGACGCGAACGGATCGGCTACTGCCGCAACGTGATCCGGCGGTCCAGGCGCTCACCCGGCGCCCGGGGGCCCGTCTTGGCAGGATGGAGCGGTGGACCTGCCTGGTGAGACGCCCGCCCCCCAGGGGCACCCGAGCGCCGAGCACGCCCGGATGGCCGAGTCCCCCGGCCCCGACGGCCCCTGGCGGCTGTGGGGGCCCTACCTCGCGGGCCGGCAGTGGGGCACCGTGCGCGAGGACTACTCCGAGGCCGGCGACGCCTGGTCGGCCTTCCCCTTCGACCACGCGCGCTCGCGCACCTACCGGTGGGGCGAGGACGGCCTGGGCGGCATCTGCGACCGCTTCGGCTTCCTCAACCTGGCCGTGGCCCTGTGGAACCGCCGGGACCCGATCCTCAAGGAGCGGCTCTTCGGCCTGACCAACGGCGAGGGCAACCACGGCGAGGACGCCAAGGAGTACTGGTGGGCGGTCGACAGCACGCCCTCGCACAGCTGGATGCGCTGGCTGTACCGGTACCCGCAGGAGGAGTTCCCCTACCAGCGGCTGCGGGAGGAGAACGCCCGCCGCAGCCGCGAGGAGCGCGAGTACGAGCTCGGCGACACCGGGGTCCTCGACGAGAACCGCTTCTTCGACGTCGAGGTCACCTACGCCAAGGCCTCCCCCGACGACGTCTGCGTCGTGATCAGCGCCACCAACCACGGGCCGGACCCCGCACCGCTCGACCTGGTGCCCCAGGTCTGGTTCCGCAACACCTGGTCCTGGGGGTGGGACAAGCGCCGCGGGACCCTGGAGCAGGTGCTGCCGCCCACCCTGACCGTGGGCGGGCTGGAGGCCGTGGAGTGCCAGCACGGCCACCTGGGCCGGTACTACGTCTCCGCCGAGGGCTCCCCCGAGGTGCTCTTCTGCGAGAACGAGACCAACGCGGTGGAGCTCTTCGGGGCGGCGCGCAACACCACCACGTACACCAAGGACGGGATCGACCGGCGGATCGTGCGCGGCGACACCGCCGCGGTCAACCCCGCCCTGCAGGGCACCAAGGCCGCCTTCTGGTACCGCTTCGACGAGGTCCTGCCCGGGCAGACCGTCGAGGTGCGGCTGCGGCTGTCCCCGCGCGAGCCCGGCCGGGGCACCTTCGGCGACGGCTTCGAGGCCGTGGTGCGCGACCGGGCCGCCGAGGCCGACGCCTACTACGACGCCGTGCTGCCCGCCTCCCTGCCCGCCTCGGACAAGCACATCGCGCGGCGCGCCTACGCCGGGCTGCTGTGGACCAAGCAGCTGTACCGCTACGACGTGCGCCAGTGGCTCGACGGCGACCCCTGGGCCGACCCGCCGCCGGAGGCGCGCCGGCAGCGCGGCGGGCGCAACACCGCCTGGCGGCACCTGGCGCTGGCCGACGTGATCTCCATGCCGGACGAGTGGGAGTACCCCTGGTTCGCCGCCTGGGACCTCGCCTTCCACTGCATCCCGCTGGCCCACGTGGACCCCGAGTTCGCCAAGGAGCAGCTGGTCCTCATGCTCCGCGAGTGGTCCATGCACCCCAACGGGCAGCTGCCCGCCTACGAGTGGGCCTTCGGCGACGTCAACCCGCCCGTGCACGCCTGGGCGGCCTGGCACGTGTACCGCCTGGACGGCTACCGCGACCAGGGCTTCCTCGTGCGGGTCTTCACCAAGCTGCTGCTGAACTTCTCGTGGTGGGTCAACCGCAAGGACGCCGACGGGATGAACCTCTTCGAGGGCGGCTTCCTCGGCATGGACAACATCGGCCTCTTCGACCGGTCCGCGGAGCTGCCGCCCGGGTACCGCCTGGAGCAGTCCGACGCCACGAGCTGGATGGCCTTCTACTGTCAGCAGATGTTCAAGATCGCGCTGGAGCTGTCGCGGCACGACCCCGCCTGGGAGGACGCCGCGACGAAGTTCCTCGAGCACTTCCTGTCCATCGCGCAGGCCATGATGTCCTTCGGCTCGCAGGACGTGACGCTGTGGGACGAGGCGGACGGCTTCTTCTACGACGTGCTGCTGCACCCCGACGGCACCGCCGAGCCCATGCGGGTGCCCTCGATGGTGGGCCTGCTGCCCATCCTGGGGGCCACCGAGGTGCCCTCCTGGATCTCCGAGGAGTGCCCCGACCTGACCTCGCGGCTGCGCTGGCTGCAGCGGCGCCGGCCGGAGCTGACCCTGCCGCTGCTGACGCGCTCGGGGCCCGAGGGGCGGCAGATGCTGCTCTCGCTGCTCGACAAGCCGCGCCTGCAGCGCATCCTCGACCGGATGTTCGACCCGGAGCAGTTCCTGTCCGACTACGGCATCCGCTCGCTGTCGGCCGCCGTCAAGGAGCACATCACCACCGAGGTGAGCGGGCAGAGCTCCTCGATCGTCTACGAGCCCGGCGAGTCGCGCACCGGGCTCTTCGGCGGCAACTCCAACTGGCGCGGGCCTATCTGGTTCCCCGTCAACGTGCTGCTGGCGGACAAGCTGCGCACCTACGGGCGCTTCTTCGGCGACACCGTGACCGTCGAGGTGCCCCGCGGGTCGGGCAAGCGGATCACGCTGGTCGAGGCCGCCGACCTCATCGACGACAGCCTCGTCTCGCTGTTCCGGCCCGTGGACGGGCGCCGGCCCGCCGACGGCCAGCGCATCGAGGCCACCGACGACCCGCTGTGGAGGGAGCACCCCACCTTCAACGAGTACTTCGACGGCGACACCGGCGAGGGTCTCGGCGCCACCCACCAGACGGGCTGGACGGCCCTCGTGGCGCACCTGCTGCACCCCCGGCTGCCCCCCGGCCCGCCCGGGCGCTGATGGGCCCCGCCCGGCGGGCGCGAC
>NZ_JBJLSG010000286.1:0-3023 GCF_050871925.1 Kineococcus gurbantunggutensis | reverse complement strand
CGCCCCGCCCGCCCGTCGGCCCGTCCCGCCCGGAGGTGGTCCCCGTGACCGCGACCCTGCTCGCCTGCGCGCCGCGGGGGGGGGGCCCCCCCCCCCCGGGGGGCGGGCCGCTGGGGGGCCGGGGGTTGGGGGGGGGGGGGCGCCCCGCCCCGCCCGCCCGTCGGCCCGTCCCGCCCGGAGGTGGTCCCCGTGACCGCGACCCTGCTCGCCTGCGCGCCGCTGGCCTGCGCCCCCCTCGCCGGGGGCGCCGGCCTCGTGGTGCCCGTGCTGTCCGCGTGGTGGCGCCACCGCGCCGGCCCGCGGCCGTGGCGGCGCCTGGCCCGCGCCCTCGGGCTGGGCTGAGCGCCCTAGGCTGCCCGCGTGGACGCACCGACCGGGCCCGCCGAGCGCGTCACCGCCTTCGTCTCCGGGCGGGTGCAGGGCGTGGGCTTCCGCTGGTGGACCCGCTCGCAGGCCCTGGAGCTGGGCCTGGCCGGGCGCGCGGCGAACAAGCCCGACGGGCGGGTGGAGGTCGTGGCCGAGGGCCCGCCGGCGGCGCTGGAGCAGCTGCTGCAGCGCCTGCGCGAGCGGCCCAGCGCGCACGGCCGCCCCGGGGAGGTCACCGCCGTCGTCGAGCACCGCGGCGCCGCCCGCGGCGAGGACGGCTTCACCACGCGCTGAGGCCCCCGCGCCCCGCGCGGGCGCGCCCACCCGCGCGCGGCGGCGCCCCGGCCCGCCGGGCGCGGCGCAGCGGTGGTGTCCGCGCCGCTCGTTAGGCTCCCTGCCCGTGCACCTGAAGACCCTCACCCTCAAGGGGTTCAAGTCGTTCGCCTCGGCGACGACGCTGCGGCTGCAGCCGGGGATCACGTGCGTGGTCGGCCCGAACGGCTCGGGCAAGTCCAACGTCGTGGACGCCCTGACCTGGGTGATGGGCGAGCACAGCGCCAAGAGCCTGCGCGGCGGCAAGATGGAGGACGTCATCTTCGCCGGCACCACCGGCCCCGAGGGGCGCGCGCAGCTGGGCCGCGCCGAGGTCAGCCTCACCATCGACAACTCCGACGGGGCCCTGCCCATCGAGTACGCCGAGGTGACGATCACCCGGACGATGTTCCGCACCGGCGGCTCGGAGTACGCGATCAACGGCCGGACGTGCCGGCTGCTGGACGTGCAGGAGCTGCTGTCCGACTCCGGCATCGGCCGCGAGATGCACGTCATCGTCGGCCAGGGCCAGATCGACGCGGTCCTGCACGCCTCGCCGGAGGAGCGCCGCGCGTTCGTCGAGGAGGCCGCCGGCGTCCTGAAGCACCGCCGCCGCAAGGAGAAGGCGCTGCGCAAGCTCGACGCGATGGAGGTCAACCTCACCCGCGTCGCCGACCTCGTCACCGAGATCCGCCGCCAGCTCAAGCCGCTGGGCCGGCAGGCCGAGGCCGCCCGCCGCGCGCAGGTCGTGCAGGCGGACCTGCGCGACGCGCGCCTGCGCCTGCTCGCCGACGACCTCGTGCAGGCCACCGGCTCCCTGCAGCGCGACGAGGCCGACGAGGCCGCCCTCAAGCAGCGCCAGGAGCGCGTCGAGGCGGACCTGCGCGAGGCGGCCGAGCGGCTGCGCGCCGCCGAGGCCGCCGCCGCCGCGGCCGCCCCCGACCTGGCCCGCGCCGTGGAGACCCACCACCGACTGCAGTCCCTGGCCGAGCGCCTGCGCGGCGTGCAGGCGCTGGCGGCCGAGCGGCTGCGGCTGCTGGCCGCCGAGCCGGACGAGCAGACCGGCCGGCGCGACCCCGAGGAGCTGAGCGCCTCAGCGCAGCGCGTGCGCGCCGAGGAGGCCGAGCTGGCCGGGCGGGCCGCCGAGCACCGCGCCGCCCTCGACGACGTCCTGGCCCGCCGCGCCGAGGCCGACCGCGCCGCCGCCGAGGAGGACCGCCGGGTCGCCTCCGCGCTGCGCGCCGCCGCCGACCGCCGCGAGGGCCTGGCCCGCCTGGGCGGGCAGGTCGCCGCCGCCCGCAGCCGCGTCGAGGCCGGCGAGGCCGAGCTGGAGCGCCTCTCCGGCGCTCTGGCCGACGCCGGGCAGCGCCGCGAGCGCGCCCGCGCCGACTTCGCCGCCCTGGAGACGCAGGTCGCCGGCGTCGAGGAGGGCGAGGAGGGCCTGGACGCCGAGCACGAGGCCGCCGCGGCCGCGCTCGCCGACGCCGGGGCGGCCCACGAGGCCGCCCGCGCCGAGGAGCGCGCCGCCGCGCAGGAGCGCGCCCGCTGGTCGGCGCGCAAGGAGGCCCTGGAGATCGGCCTGGACCGCGGCGACGGCGCCGGCGCGCTGCTGGCCGCCGGCGAGGCCGTCTCCGGCGTGCTGGGCTCGGTGGCCGCGCTGCTGGAGGTGGAGAGCGGCTGGGAGCAGGCGGTGGCCGCCGCCCTGGGCGCCGCCGCCGACGCCGTGGCCGTGGCCGGCCCCGGGCACGCCGCCGCGGCCGTGGAGCACCTGCGCGCGCAGGACGCCGGCCGCGCCGGGATGGTGCTCGCCGGGGCGCCGGCCCCCGCGGCCCTCCCCGCCGCCGAGGGGGAGGTGCCCGGGGGCGCCCGGCCCGCGCTGGCGCTGCTGAAGGCGCCGGCGGAGCTGTCCGGCGCCCTGGCCCGGCTGCTGGGCGACGTCGTCGCGGTGGAGGACCTGGACGCCGCCCGCGCCGTCGTCGCCGCCCGCGCCGACCTGGTGGCCGCCACCCGCGGCGGCGACGTGCTCTCCGCGCACCGCGCGGCCGGCGGGTCCGCCTCGGCGCCCAGCCTGCTGCAGGTGCAGGCCGCCGTCGACGAGGCCGCCGACGCCCTCAGCGCCGCCGAGCACCGCCTGCAGCGCGCCCAGTTCGCCCTCACCGCCGCCCAGCACGCCCGCGAGCGCGCCGCCGAGCGCGTCGAGGTCGCGCTGGAGCGCCTGCACGAGAACGACGCGCGGATGAACGCCGTCGCCGAGCAGCTGGCCCAGCTCGGTGCCGGGGGGGGGGGGGGGGGGGGGGGGGGGGGGGGGGGGGGCGGGGGCGGGGGGGGGGGCGGGGGGGGGGGGG
>NZ_JBJLSG010000285.1:0-3035 GCF_050871925.1 Kineococcus gurbantunggutensis | reverse complement strand
GCGGGCAGGGCGTCGCGGGCAGGGCGTCGCGGGCAGGGCGTCGCGGGCAGGGCGTCGCGGGCAGGGCGTCGCGGGCAGGGCGTCGCGGGCAGGGCGTCGCGGGCAGGGCGTCGCGGGCAGGGCGTCGGTCATCACGTTTCAATGAGGTGCCTGCGCAGCGTCCACGCCCGGTGCAGCGTCGCGGCGCTGGGCGGAGTCATCCCGCCATGCAGCAGGTGCGCGATGGCCTGCTCGGTGAAGGGGAAGCCGTCGCTGACGCGGCAGGTGCCGGCGGCCGCGGTGAGCACGCCCTCGGCGTTGACGGCCACCGCGTCGGCGAACACCTGGTCGAAGAGGTCGTCGTCGAAGACGGCCACCGTCATGATCGAGGCGGCCAGGGTCAGCGGGTCCACACCGATTCCCAAGAAGTGCACCTGCAGGCGCCCGCCGGTCCGGGCCTGCTGCAGGGTGCGCAAGAACGGCCAGTGCTCGTAGTCCACCGGTGTCTCCTCGCCGCCTCGTTCGGGCCGGCCCAGGACCTCCTCGGAGAGCTCCTTGACGATGGTGTGCCACAGGTCGAAGTCACCGGTGCGCTCTTGCTCGCCGGCAGTGGCGGTCGCGCCGGTGGTGGGTTGGAACTCGCCGGTGGGGACCAGGCCGTGCAGGCCGGCGTTGGTGGCGACCTTGGCCGGATCGCGCCAGTGCACCAGGAAGGTGGCACCGCCTCGTGCGCGCGAGCGCCGCAGGGTGAGGGTCTGCACGTCGGGCACCACGCTGCGGGTCGTGAGGTCGAAGGGGTCGCCGATGCGCTGGCGCAGCGGCAGGTCCGCCCACGACAGGGCCGCGCCGGCGCTGGCGTGAAGGGCCCGGCTGCTCTCGTGGGCGCAGGCCTCGGCCAGGCCCAGCTTCCGGAAGTAGGTGTCCACGCTGAAGGTCAGCCGTCCCGCTGCGGCGCTGAGGTCGACGTCGAGCAGGCGGTAGGCGGGCCGGTCCTCGAAGGTGGCCGGCCGCGCGATCGCCGCCAGGGCGTCGGTGTAGCTGGTGAAGGGCACGCCCGAGGCGGAGAGGGGCCGCACGTGCGCGGCCTCGGCGGCGGTGTCGCTGAGCACCGCCGGCTGCTCGTCCTCGCGCAGCTGCAGGCTGAGCGCGTCGAGGGGGATCGGTGCGGGCGCCAGCCACCGGGGGGTGCTCAGGAAGGGCAGGTGCTCCAGGCGCTGTGCTGGCGGGTAGAGCCCGGCGGCGGCGTGCGCGGCCACCGCCCGCGTCTGGTTCAGCAGGCCTCGCTCGGCGCGCCAGTGCTGGGCGGTGGTGGCCGGTGCGGCGTCCTCGCTCACGCGGGCACGCTAGAGGCTGCTTCGTGGGGACGTCGATGGGGACGTCGATGGGGACGTCGACGAGGACGCCGATGGGTGCTGCTGGATCGCACCTGCGCTGGAATGGGACGGTGGCGCCGCCACGTGTGGTGCGGATGGGACTGCCCCGGGCGCGTCGCGATCGAGCCTGCGTCCGCTGGGCGGTGCGGGTGCCGCAGCAGGTGTCGCAGCAGCTGACGCAGCGGGTGTACCTACCGGCGGGTGCACCGGCGGGTGGGTGTGAGGGGCCGGTGCCCACCGGTGGGCGATCCGGAGCAGGCGCGGGTGGCCCGGGGACGGCACCGTTAGCGTCGCTGCTCGTGATCGTGTGGATCAACGGCGCCCACGGCGTGGGCAAGAGCACGACCAGCGCCCTGGTGCAGCAGCTCGTCCCCGGCTCGCGGGTGCTGAACGCCGAGAAGGTCGGCGAGACGCTGATGGACATCACCCCGTCCCTGCCGACGAGCGGGAACTTCCAGCACTGGCCGCCGTGGCGGACTCTGGTGGTGGAAACCGCCCACCGGGTGCTGCAGTACACCGGCGGGGTGCTGGTGATGCCGATGACCGTGCTGGTGCAGGCGTACTGGCGCGAGATCAGCGAAGGGCTGGCCGACCACGGCATCGGCGTGCGGCACTTCGTGCTGCACGCCGATCAGGACACCCTGCGCGCGCGGATCGTGGGCGATGCGGTCCTGGGCCCCTCCTCGTTCCGGTTGGGGTACCTGCAGGACTACGCCGAGGCGGCCCGCGCCTGGTTGCACCGGGAGGGCGAGGTCGTGGACACCACGGACCTCACGCCCGACCGGGTCGCCGAGCGGATCGCGCAGGCCGTGCGGGGGTGAGGGAGCGGGTCGGGGCGCGGTGGGGCGGGCGCGGTGGGGCGGGCGCGGTGGGGCGGGTGCAGCGTGTCGGGCGCATCGAGTCAGGTGCGGCGGGCCTGCGTGCAGTGCACCGGGCGCAGGAGCGCGTGCGAGCCGGTGGGAGTGAGTGTCTGCGGGGTCCTGGCCGCTGGCGTCCCCGGGTGCCCGGTGACCGGTCTCACGCGTCCAGGTGCGGGCTCAGCTGCTGGCCCAGCACCCGGTAGCCCAGGGCCTGGGCCACGCGCTGGGAGGCTGGTGGGTGCGCGCGCTACTGCGCCAGCAGCCCGGCGCGCAGGGCGTGCGTCGTGGCGGCTGCGGCCACCGCGCGCGCCAGGCCGGTGTCGCGGGCTGTGGGAGCTTCTCGAGCGTGGCGTGCCGGCCCCGTGAGCGGGGGAACCGCGCCGAGAGCCGGGCGACTGGAGTGTCGGGCGAGGCGCTGGTCAGGGGGTTGGTCAGCGCTGCAGGGCGTTGATGAGGGTGCGGCGGTGGCGCAGCATCCACTCCGCGGACTCGATGCGCCAGGTCATCGCCCACGACGGCGCCGCACCCGTGCTGCTCGGACCCGCACCGGCTGTGACGCCGGCTTCGTCGGCCTGGGCCTTGGCGTTGGCCACCGCCACCTGCACCATCAGCTCGAACAGCTCCCCGCGGCGGGCGCGGGGCAGGCCGTAGCCGTCGACGAGCAGGCGCAGCTGGCGGGCCCGGTCGGCCACCGTTCCGAGCTGCTGGGCCTCGGTGACGCGTTCGCCCATCAGCTGGGCGTTCAGCCACGCCGCCTGGGCCAGTTCCACCAGCGGGTCCACCGGGCCGGCCGTCTCCCAGTCGATGAGGGCCACCGGCATCC
>NZ_JBJLSG010000284.1:0-3051 GCF_050871925.1 Kineococcus gurbantunggutensis | reverse complement strand
GAAGTACACCACCGTCACCAGCACGTCCCACAGCACCAGCACCGTGCTGCTCCACAACAGGGGCCCCCAGGCGCCGATCAGCCTGCGCCGCGGTGAAGTGATCAACGTTCTCCCAGGTGTGCTGCACAAACCGGTGTGCGTGGCGGGTAAGGGTGGCGGGCGAGGGGTCCAGCCGCGCGGTCCGAGCGAGCGGCGCTCCAGCATCATCCACCACGAGCGCCGCTGCAGCAGCGCGAGTGCAGTGCTGGAAGTGCAGTGGGGCGAGTGCAGTGCTGGAAGTGCAGTGGGGCCAGCTTCGCTCGGCGGGTGGCGCCCCCAGGGCGACCCGGACGGGCAGGGCAGCGCGCGAAACCCGTGGTGCCGGCGATCTCGACGGCTCCTCGTCGACTCCCGCCCCGGCAAGGGATTCGCTTGCTCCGCCCACGACCCCCGCTCGGCGACAGGATTGAAGAGGCTCCCTATCGCACGGATCGACCCGCGGCAAGGGTGCGCCGCGGGCGTGTCAGGCAACCGCCGAGAACCCGGCGGACACCGACTCCACCGCGACAGCGCCGTTGTCGGGCGCACCGCGCTGCGGCAGGGTCCGGGCCGCAGGATCACGCTCGAGCCCGGGCGTCACGCTCGAAAGGGGTCCCCATGACGGCAGAGCAGGACCTCCCCCGGGCGCGGGACGAGCGTTTCGCGTACGTGCTGCTGTGCCACGTCGACGAGGACGCCGTGCTGCGCACGGCCCGGCGCATCCGCGAGCTGTCCCCGGGCGCGCACGTGCTGCTGCGGCACTCGCGCGGCGAGCAGTTCCTGGCAGAGGAGGCCGCAGCGGGTGCGGGCGCCGAGGTGCTGCGCAGCGAGATCGGCATCCGCTGGGGCACGTGGTCGACGGTGGCGGCGGTGCTGGAGGCCCTGGCCGACGCCGAGGGCCGCTGGCAGCCCTCGTACACGGTGGTGCTCTCCGGACAGGACTACCCCGTGCGCGACCTGGTTGCGTGGGAGCGCTCGGTGCGCGGCTCGGGAGCCGATGCGCTGCTGCACCCCGAGCAGGGGTGCCACGAGGGGCGCCACGCGGTGTGCTGGCACGCGCTGCCGGCGGCGCGCTGGGTGCCGGTGCCGCTGCTGGCGGCCCTGGCGCACGTCGGCAACCGGATCGTGCACCGCGTGCCGTGGTTGCCGCGCGCGCACCACGCGGGCGAGCGCACGTGGATGCTCGCCCACCCGCGCTGGCGGCGCCGGCGCCCGCCGGTGCCCTACCGCAAGGGCTCGCTGTGGATGACCCTCTCGCACCGCGGCGTGGCCGCGCTGCTGCGCGCCGGCGTCCACGGCAGCGCTGGTGCGAGGTTCTTCGCCTCCACGCTGCTGCCGGATGAGTCCTTCGCGCACAGCGTGCTCGGCGCCGCGGCGGACGTGCGGGTGCGTGCGGGCGTGACGACGGTGGCGTTCTTCGGCGAGCAGGACGGGCACGCACGGGTCCTGGGCGAGGGTGACCTCGCGCAGGTGCTGGCCACCGGGGCCGCGTTCGCGCGCAAGGTCCTGCCCGGGGTCGGCGACGGGTTCGTCAGCGCCGCCGACGAGCGGCTCGCGGCGGCTGCCCGAAGCGCTCCGGTCGAGTCCGTCGCCGGCCCCGGCCCCGGCCCCGTCCTTGAGCCGGCCGCGCCCGTCGAGTCGATCGCCTCGGCCGGGCCGCTCCCGCGCGAACCCGCCCTCGGGTAGGTCCGCGCGCGTGGACGGCTCGCGGCGTCCTCGTGCCCCGCCGAGGAGGGCTGCTGCGGCCCCACTGGCTGAGCTGTCACGCCCCCGCTCTCGTCGTCGCCCTCGTCGTCGTCGCCGCCGTCAGCGGCGCTGCCGTCGTCGCCGCTGCGAGGAGGTCCGGGGTCGAGGTCGGGGTGGGGAACGGCACGATCAGTAGCCTTGGGTAGTTGACTGGTTGCGCTGTGTTGGGAGAAGGTGCGGGCCGGAAGTCCGGGTCGTCGTCCAGCGGGGGAGAGCATGAACCACAGCGTGTCGGGGCTGCGTCCTGCCGCCGGTGTCTGGGAGTGGCAGCTGCTCGGTGCGTGCCGTCAGGCCGATGCGGAGCTGTTCTTCCACCCCGAGCTGGAGCGCGGTGCCGCCCGGCGCCGGCGTGATGCTGCCGCGCTGGCGGTGTGCGCCCGGTGCCCGGTGCTGCGCCGGTGCCGCGCGCACGTCCTGCAGCACCCCGAGGCGTACGGGGTGTGGGGTGGGCTGAGCGAGGAGCAGCGCGAGCAGATGCGCAGCGCGCGCCAGCAGCAGAGCGGGGACCGGAGCGCTCGTAAGTGGCGTCGCGCCGGCTGAGGCCGCTGGGGGCCTGATCGGTCGCCGGTGCGGGCCGGTGCGGGCCGGTGCGCGTCGGTGCGCGTCGGTGGCGGCCGGTCTGGTCCGGCTGTTTCGCATCCGCGGTGCCGCGGTGCCGGGGTGCCGGGGTGCTGGGGTGCCGGGGTGCTGGGGTGCTGGGGTGCCGGGGTGCTGGGGTGCTGGGGTGCCGGGGTGCTGGGGTGCCGGGGTGCCGGGGTGCCGGGGTGCTTCACCTTGGCTGGACGGCGGGCGTGTCCTCGTCGAGGCCGGGCAGCTGGTGCGGGTGGCGCTCTGGTCCCCAGGGCCATCGAGTGCTCAAGCCCACCGCGCGCCAGCCGATGAGCACGGTAGTCACCGGCTACCCGAGGAGCACCGTGTCGGCACCCCACGCCGAGGCCACCAAGATCCGCGAGCACGTCGAGCGCCTGGCCGACAAGCACCCGCCCATCGACCTCGGCTCCGTCGACTACACCGTCAACGACCCGCGCGCGGTGCGCGAGCGGTTCGCCGGCGTGCTGGAGTACATGGCCCGCGTGGAGATGGAGGTCGAGCGCAACGTCCTCGAGCTCGCGGTGCTGCTGCCCGGCGTCGGGGAGACCGACAAGCGGTTCGTGCAGGACGTGTGGGGCCCGCAGGAGGAGCACCACGGCGTCGTGCTGGACACCCTCTCCCAGCGCCTGGGGATGCCGCCCACCGAGGCCAACACCGGCGACGTCGCCCCGCGGGTGAGGGTGCTGGGCGCGCTGG
>NZ_JBJLSG010000283.1:0-3058 GCF_050871925.1 Kineococcus gurbantunggutensis | reverse complement strand
GGTCGCGCGCACCGCGGTGCGCCCGACCGCCCCCCGCGCGCGTTCCGGAACCCGCTTGACACGCCTTCCGGTGGTCCGCAGTGTGGACGGCGCCGAAGGGGGGCGCAGGGTGGCGGTGACGATCCACGACGTGGCGCACCGCGCGGGGGTGTCGGTCTCCACCGTCTCGCGCGCGCTGGCCCTGCCCGACCTGGTGCGCGCCAGCACGCGCCAGCGCGTGCTGGTCGCGGCCGCCGAGCTGGGGTACCAGCCCAACCGCGCCGCGCGCGGGCTCGTCACCGGCCGCACCGGCACCGTCGGCGTCGTGGTGCCCGACGTGGAGAACCCGTTCTTCGGCTCGGTGCTCAAGGGCGTGCACGGGCGCGCCCGCGAGGGCGGGCAGGTCGTCTTCCTGGCCGACACCGCCGAGGACGCGCGGGTGGAGGCCGAGGTCGTGGCCGCCATGGTCCGCCAGGTCGACGGCGTCGTGCTGTGCTCGCCGCGCCTGCCGGACGAGGAGCTGCACCGCGCCGCCGGCGGCGTGCCGGTGGTCCTGGTCAACCGCGCCGCGCCCGGCCTGCCGGGGGTGCTCATGGACGCCGCCGACGGCGTGCGCCAGGCCGTGGAGCACCTGGCCGCCCTGGGCCACCGCCGCGTCGCCCACCTCACCGGCCCGCGGGCCTCGTGGTCCAGCGGGGAGCGGCTGCGCGGGCTGCGGGCCGCCGCGCCGGCCCTGGGCGTGCGGGCCGTCGAGCTCGGGCCCTTCCCGCCCACGTTCGAGGGCGGGCTGGCGGCCGCGGACCTGGCCCTGGCCAGCGGCGCGACCGGCGTGCTGGCCTACAACGACCTGGTGGCCCTGGGGGTGCTCAGCCGGCTGGCCGCGCGCGGCGTGGCCGTGCCGGCCGAGGTGAGCGTGGTGGGCTTCGACGACACCCGCGCCTCGGCCACGAGCACGCCGGCGCTGAGCACCGTGCGCATGCCCACCCGGGAGGCGGGCCGGGCCGCCGTGGAGCTGCTGCTGGACCTGCTGGACCGCCCGGGCGCCTCCCCGGCCGCGGTGCGCGCGCCGCTGCCCACCCAGCTCGTCGTGCGCGCCAGCACCGCGCCGCCGCCCGGGGCCGCGCCCGGCGCCGCGCCGGGGCTGGACGTGCTGGAGCCGACGGGCTGAGCGGGCCGCTCAGCCCTCCCGCGGGGCGTAGGCCGCGCGCGGGATCGTGCTCGCCAGCGCCACGGCCGTCTCGACGGCCTCGTCCAGCGCGAGCTGGCCGCCGGCGACCAGCCCGGCCAGGAAGCCGGCGTCCACCCGCCGGGCCACGTCGTGCCGGGCGGGGATCGAGGCGAAGGCGCGGGTGTCGTCGACGAAGCCGGCGGTGTTCCAGAAGCCCGCGGTCTCCGTGACCGCCTCGCGGAAGCGGCGCATGGCCGCCGGGCTGTCCAGGAACCACCACGGCGCCCCCAGCCGCAGCGCGGGGTAGACCCCGGCCAGCGGGGCCAGCTCGCGCGAGAACGTCGTCTCGTCGGTGGTGAACACCACGCAGCGGAAGGCCGGGTCGGAGCCGAAGGCGTTGAGCAGCGGGCGCAGCCCGCGCGTGAAGTCCACGGCGACGGGGACGTCGAAGCCGCGGTCGGGGCCCGAGCGCGCGCGCACCAGCGGGTCGTGGTCGCGCAGGACGCCGGCGTGCAGCTGCATCACCAGCCCGTCCTCGCGGCTCATCCGCGCCGACTCGAAGAGCATGTGGGCCGCGAACGCGGCGGCCCGCGCCGGCTCCAGCGGGCCGCGCAGCGCGGCGGCGTAGGCGCGCTCGGCGTCGGCGCGCTCCATCGGGGTGGTGTCGGCGCTGAGGTGGCCGTGGTCGGTGGCGCGGGCGCCGGCGCGGCGGAAGTGCTCGCGCCGGCGCTGCAGCGCGGCGAGGTACCCGGCGTAGGTGCCCACGTCCTCCCCGGCCGCGCGGCCCAGCTCCTCGACGTCGCCGCGCCAGCCGGGGCGGTCCAGGTGCACCACGGCGTCGGGCCGGAAGGTGGGCACCACGGTGCCGCCCCAGGACGAGGCGGCGATCGCGGCGTGGTCGGCCAGCGCGTCCGCCGGGGCGTCGGTCGTGGCCAGCAGCTCGATGCCGAACGCGTCGAACAGCGCCCGCGGCCGGCAGGACGGCTCGGCGAGGCGCTCGACGAGCTGGTCGTACAGCTCGTCGGCGGTCTCGGGGGAGGGGTGCACCCGCACGCCGAGGACGTCGTGCAGCTCCTGCTCCAGCCACAGCCGGCTGGGCGTGCCTCGGAAGAGGTGCCAGCCGGCGCAGAACCGGCGCCACACCGCGCGCCCGTCGCGCTCCACCGGCCCGCCGCCGGTGCCGGGCACGCCCAGCTCCTCCAGGCGCGCGCCCTGCGAGACGAGCATCCGCGTGACGTAGTGGTCGGGCACGACGAGGAGCCGGGCGGGGTCGGCGAACGGCTCGTCGCGGGCCAGCAGGGCCGCGTCGACGTGCCCGTGCGGGCAGAACAGCGGCAGGTCGCGCACCCGGGCGTGGACCTCGCGGGCGATCGCCCGCACCGCCGGGTCCACCGGCAGCAGGCGGTCGTCGTCCAGGACGAGGGGTCGCGCGGCCACCGGCGGGGGTTCCTCCAGAGCTCGGACGGGTCCGGGCGGGGACCCGCGCCCACCCTCCTTGCAAACGTTTGCGGGAATTCAGCACCGCCGCCGCGGGCGCTGTCAAGGGCGGCGGCCGACCGGGGAGGCGACGGGGGCCCGGGGCCGGGCGGGCAGGTGCAAAGGTTTGCGGGTCCGGGTCGGGAAAGCGCTTGACGAGCACCGGCTCGTGTGCCGGAATGGTCGCGAACCTCAGGTGCGACGAGGCAGCTGACCGGTCCGTTCGAGGTCGAAGGAGATCACGATGACCACCGCCCACCCCCTCGCCGTCCACCGCCCCGGCCGCCGGGCGCTGCTCGCCGGTGCGCTGGGCGCCGCGCTGGCCGGCACCGCCGCCTGCGGGGGCGGCAGCGGGGGGGGGGGCGCCCCCGGGGCCCCCGCGGGGGGGGCGCCGGGCTCCACCCACCCGGTCCGGGTCACACTCGCCACCTGGGG
>NZ_JBJLSG010000282.1:0-3102 GCF_050871925.1 Kineococcus gurbantunggutensis | reverse complement strand
GGGCGCCGCCGCGCGGCGGCGCCCGTCGCGCAGCGGGGCGGGGGCGGCGGGACCGGGCGCCGCGGGCCCGGTCAGAAGTTGGCGAAGACCTGCGTCCAGTAGGTGCCGACCGGGCTGGGCGCCTCGGCGATGCCCACGTGGGTCAGGCGGCAGTCCAGCAGGTTGGCGCGGTGGCCGGGGCTGCCCAGCCAGGCGTCGACGACGGTGGCCGCGTCGTAGCCCTGGGCAACGTTCTCGGCGGTGCGCCAGGCCTGCACGCCGTGGGCGGCCAGGCGCACGCGGGCGCTGCTGCCGTCGACGCCGCGGTGGCTCAGGACGCCGGTGACGGCCATCTCGGTGCTGTGGGCGGCGGCGGTGGCGGTCATCGCCGGGGCCTCGGCCAGGGGGGCGCAGCCGGCGAGGGCGCGGGCGGCGTTGGTGCGGTCGAGGACGAGCTGGGCCCCGGCGGGCAGCGGTGCCGGCGGGGCGGGGAACAGCTCGACGGCCGCGGCGGGGGTGGCCGTGGCGGCGCCGAGGGCGGCGGTGGCGAGGGCGGCGGCGACCAGGGCGGTGGTGCGGCGGCGGGGGGACGTCGTCATGGTCGAGACTCAACCAGTCCACCGGTTCGCAGAGATTGTGATGTGATTCACACCACACACTCTTCGTCACGACACTGCCACCCGGCGCGCAGGACCCCCGCCCGCGCTGCGGCGGACGGGGGTCCTGCGGCGGGGGTCCCGCCGGGGGGGGTCCCGCCGGGCGGGGGTTCAGCTCTTGGAGCTGAAGGCCGCGTCGAACGCCGCGGCCGGCGGCTGGATGAGCTCGCCGAGGCGGCGGACGAACGCCAGCGCGTCGGGGGCGCCGCGCAGGCGGTCCACCCCGGCGTCCTCCCACTCCACGCTCGTCGGGCCCGCGTAGCCGATGTTGTTCAGCTCGCGGAAGATCAGCTCCCACGGCACGTCGCCGTGGCCGACGGAGGTGAAGTCCCAGCCGCGGCGGGAGTCCGCCCACGGCAGGTGCGAGCCCAGCCGGCCGGCGCGGCCGTCGAGCTGCTTGCGCGAGTCCTTGCAGTGCACGTGGTAGATCCGGTCGGCGAAGTCGCGCAGGAAGCCGATCGGGTCCAGGTCCTGCCAGACGAAGTGGCTCGGGTCGAAGTTCAGCCCGAACGCCTCGCGGTGGCCGATGACCTCCATCGCGCGCTTGGTCGTCCAGTAGTCGTAGGCGATCTCGGAGGGGTGCACCTCGTGGGCGAACCGCACGCCGAGCTCGTCGAAGACGTCCAGGATCGGGTTCCAGCGGTCGGCGAAGTCCTGGTAGCCGGCCTCGACCATCGACTCCGGGGTGGGCGGGAACATCGCCACCGTGTGCCAGATCGAGGAGCCGGTGAACCCGGTGACGGTCTTCACGCCCAGCTTCGCGGCGGTGCGGGCGGTGTCCTTGACGTACTCCGCGGCGCGCTGCCGCACGCCCTCGGGGTCGCCGTCGCCCCACACGGCCTCGGAGACGATGTCCCGGTGGCGGGCGTCGATGAGGTCGCACACCGCCTGCCCGGACAGGTGCGCGGAGATCGTCCAGACCTGCAGGTTGTACTTCTCCAGCACGGCCTTCTTCTCGGCGACGTAGTCGTCGTCGCGCGCGCCGCGCGTGGAGTCCAGGTGGTCGCCCCAGGTGGCGATCTCCAGGCCGTCGTAGCCCCACCCCGAGGCCAGGCGGCACACCTCCTCGAACGGCAGGTCGGCCCACTGGCCGGTGAACAGCGTCACGGGACGCGGGGTCTTCGGCGCCATCGTCGTGCTCCTCAGATCTCGGTGTAGGCCGAGGCGTTCTCGGCGCTGCGCTGGACGGCCTCGAGCACCTTCTGCACCTGCAGGCCGTCGGCGAAGGAGGGGCTGGGGTCGCGCCCGTCGGCGATCGCGCCGAGGAACTCCTGCAGCTCGTGCACGAACGGGTGGTCGTAGCCCAGGCCGTGCCCGGCCGGCCACCAGTTCGACACCCCCGGGTGCTCCGGCTCGGTCGCCAGGATGCGCCGGAAGCCGTTCTCGGCGTCGGGCAGGTCGCCGTCGAAGAACCACAGCTCGTTCATGGACTCGAAGTCGAAGGCGACCGAGCCGCGCGAGCCGTTGACCTCGATGCGCATGCCGTTCTTGCGCCCCAATGCCATGCGGGTGGCCTCGAACGTCATCAGGGCCCCGCCGTCGCCGCGGCCGAAGAACACCGCCGCGTCGTCCACGGTGACCTCGCCGCGCTCGGTGGACGCCTGCGCGCCCAGGCCGGTGTTCTGGCCGGTGCGCGCCGCCTCCAGCGGGCGGGTCTTGACGAACGTCTCCAGGGTGCCGTTGACGCCCACGAGGCGCTGGCCGGTGATGAACTGCGCGGCGTCCACGATGTGCGAGCCGATGTCGCCCAGGGCGCCGGCGCCGGAGCGGTCCTTCTGCAGCCGCCACGTCAGCGGGAACTCCGGGTCGACGATCCAGTCCTGCAGGTACAGCGCGCGCACCTGCCGGACCTCGCCGAGCCGGCCGGCCTGCACGAGCTGGCGCGCCAGCCCGATCGCGGGCACCTTGCGGTAGTTGAAGGCCACCATGCTGCGCACGCCGCGCGCGGAGGCCGCCTCGGCGGCCGCGGTCATCCGCTCGGCCTCCTCGACGGTCTTGGCCAGCGGCTTCTCGCAGATCACGTGCTTGCCGGCCTCCAGGGCCGCGATGGCGATCTCGGCGTGGCTGTCGCCGGGGGTGAGCACGTCGACGACGTGCACGTCGTCGCGCTCGATGAGGGCGCGCCAGTCGTCCACGCCCTCCTCCCAGCCGAACTGGCGGGCCGCGGCCGTGGCGCGACCGGCGTCGCGACCGGCGAGCGCGACCCGGCGGGTGCGGAAGCGCGGCTCGCCGACGTGGTCGACGCTGCGCCAGGCGTGGGAGTGGACGGCGCCCATGAAGGAGTGGCCGACGACGGCCACACCCAGCTCGGGCAGTTCGTTCGGTGCGGTCTGGGACACCTGGACCTCCTCGTCGTCGCCGCGATCGTACTGATCCGGTTCAGCCGCCGGTACACCCCCGCCGCGGCGGGTCGCCGGCACCCGCCCCGCACCCGCCCCGCCCCCGGTCCCCCACCCCCGCGCGCCCC
>NZ_JBJLSG010000281.1:0-3130 GCF_050871925.1 Kineococcus gurbantunggutensis | reverse complement strand
CGTCGACTGGGACCTGGCCGCACCCGCCGCACCGCTGCGCGACCTGGCGTTCCTGGCGCTGACGTGGGTCCCGCTGAGCGCCCACGACGTCGCCGCCGCCGACGGATTCCCCACCGGCACCGACCGCGCCCGCCGCCTGCGCCTGCTGCTGGAGGCCTACGGCTGGCCGGGCAGCACGCGAGAGGTGCTCCACGCCGTGCGTCAGCGCGCCGCGCAGCACGCCGCGGGGCTGCGGCAGGCGGCCGCCGACGGGTACGGCCCCGCGGTGGACCTGGTCGCCGAAGGGGTCGCCGACGACTTCGAGCGCGCCGTGCGCACCCTGGACGCCGAGACGCCCTGGCTGCTGCAGGCGGAGCGCGAGCCGCGGTAAGTCAGGGCAGCTCGCAGTGGGGCACAGCAGCTCGTAGCAGGGCCCACTCACCGACCTGCTCCCGCGCGGCCCTGAAGCCATTTACGCCCGGCCCGGTAACCGCGCCGGTGAGCTCCACCGCCGGGCCGGATCTCGCGCCACCTCCAGCAGTTCGCGGTCACGACAGCCTTCCGGCTCGATCGCGATCGGCCGTCGGCTCCAGGTGCTCGTCGACTCAACGCTCTTGGCGATGCACTCGCGTTCTGCGCGGTTGCCGGGTTGCCGTGCAGCGGGCTCGATCAGGCGGTGATCAGGTCCGGACGCGTGCTCAGGATGTCCTCGATCTCGGCGCGAAGGCGCTCGTGCGCGAACGGCGCCAGGCCCAGCCGCTCCGACAGGCGCACGGCCAGGCGCGCGAACAGCGCCACGCTCGCGCGCAGCGCCGCGGCGGTGTCCACGGCGTCGAAGCGCCCCCAGCACCGCTGCAGCTCCGCGCGCACGTCGGCGTCCATCCACCGCCCCATCCCGGTGCCCAGGTGGCGGGTGTCGAAGCCCGGGCCGTGGCGGGCGCGGTGGTCCCACTCGATGAGCAGCAGCAACTGCTCCTTGAGGTCCCGGTCGCGCACCTTGGCCATCCACAGCTCCTCGCGCACGGCGGCCTTGGCACACATCAACGCCGCCGCGTACCCCCAGTGCAGCGCCTGCTCGACGTCGTCGGCGGAGGGCAGCGCCGGCGTCGCAGCGGTGAGGGACAGCGCTGAGGCGCGCCCGTCCTTGTCGAGCAGCACCTGGAAGGGGCGATCGCGGCGCAGGGAGGTGATCTGCTCGATCGGGATGACGGCCAGGTCCAGCTTGCCGCCGGCGTAGTACACCAACCGGGAGGGGTACCAGCCCGGTGCGTGCAGGCGCTCCACGACCAGCACCTCCCCCAGGCCGTCCCACCAGGAGTCGTCGGCCAGCAGCGGGGCCGAGTCGAGCGCGTAGACCTCCAGGTCGCGGTCCGAGAGCGGGTGCGCCTGCCCGGCCGCCGCCGATCCGGTGAGCACCAGCGCGCGCACGCCGTCCTCGGCCGACGCCCACCGGGTCAGCGCCTCGAGCACGTCGTCGTAGTCCACGCCGCGACGCTGGCGCAGCCGGGCACCACGCCGCAAGGTCTTCCGGCGCCGTGCTCGCACGGTGCTCGCGCGGTGCTCGCGCGGTGCTCGCGCCGCCTCGCCACCCTCTCCCACGTCGCGCCGGCGCTGGTGCGCGTACGTCTTCCGGGCCTCTGCGCCAGCGCCTAGCGTGGGCGGGCGTGGAGCAGGCAGCGGAGCCCCAGGCCGAGGCCGAGCCCGAAGTCAAGCCCGAGGCCGGGCCCGAGCCCGAGGCCGCGTGCACCCCGTTGGAGGGTGCCCGCCGGGTGCTGCAGCACCTGGTGCAGCAGGCCCGGGCGGTGCTGGGCGCGGACCTCGTGGGCGCCTACCAGGTCGGCTCCTTCGCCCTGGGCGGTGCCGATGCCGCCAGCGACGTGGACTTCCTCATCGTCACCGAGCACGAGCCGGACCCCGGGCAGGAAGCGGGCCTGCGCCGCCTGCACGCGCACCTGCCCGACCAGCCGCACCTGCCCGCCCCGTGGGCCGGGCACCTGGAGGGCAGCTACGCCCCGCGCGGGCAGCTGCGCCACCCACCCGCACCCCCGCACGGGCGCGGGCCGGGACCGGCGTCGGGGCCGAGGCCAGGGCCGGGGCGGGAGCGGGAGCGCGGGTGGCTGTACGTGGACAACGGCCAGCGGCACCTGCAGCGCAGCCGGCACGACGACACCCTGGCCGTGCGCTGGGTCGCGCGCGAGCACGGCATCGTCCTCACCGGCCCGCACCCCACATCGCTGATCGACCCCGTCAGCGCCCAGCAGCTGCGCGCGGACGCGCTGCAGGTGCTGGCCGCCTGGGACCGCGACCTGGCCCAGCGCCCGGGGCAGTTCGGCACCGTGTGGGCCCAGCACCAGCACGTGCTGGGGCTGTGCCGGCTGCTGCACCGCAGCCGGCACGGGGTGGTGAGCACCAAGACCGCCGCCGGGCGCTGGGCCTTGAACGTCCTGCACGCCAGGTGGCACCCGTTGATCCGGGCCGCCATCGACGGGCGCGGGCAGGGCTGGGCCCGCCTGCACCAGTCCCTGGGCGCCGGAGCGGTCCAGGCCACGCACGCCTTCCACGAGCACGTCGTGGCCCGCGCGGGCTTGCGGCTCGACCCACCCGATCCGCTCGATCCGCTCGATGCGGCGAGCTGAGCAGCTGGGCGCTCGCTGGCGTGCGCCGCGCCGCGCTGCGGGCACGGGCACGGGCACGACCGGCCGGCTGGCCGGCTGGCCGGCTGGCATTGGCACGCCGATGAGCCCTGGTGGCCAGCCGTGCTCGACGCCGCGGGGAAACGGGGTGCACGGCTCCTGCCGCCGCACCAGGCTGGTTGGCGTGAGCGCCCACCCCGATCCCGAGCCTCGCGACGAGGTGCACGACGAGGTCGTCCTGACCGGTGGTGGGCGCAGCACCGTCACCCGCCGCGGCGGCGTGGTCCTGCGCCCCGCAGCGCCCTGGTCACCCTCCACCACCGCCCTGCTGCACCACCTGCACGCCGTCGGCTTCGAAGCCGCACCGCGCCCGGTGGGCACCGGCTTCGCACCCGACGGGCGCGAAGCGGTGCACTTCGTCCCCGGCGAGGTCGTCCACCCGCGCCCCTGGTCCGATCAGGCCGTGATCGCCGTCGGGCACCTGCTGCGCCGCCTGCACGAGGCGGTCGCCGACTTCA
>NZ_JBJLSG010000280.1:0-3153 GCF_050871925.1 Kineococcus gurbantunggutensis | reverse complement strand
GCCGGCCGCGCGCCCGCCCCCCGCCCCCCCCCCCCCCCCCCCCCCCCCCCCCCCCCCCCCCCCCCCCCCCCCCCCCCCCCCCCCCCCCCCCCCCCCCCCCCCCCCCCCCCCCCCCGGGCCGGGTGGTCGCGCAGGCGCAGGTCCCGGCGGAACCACAGCACCGCGGTGCCGCCGGTGCCGGCGGCACCGGCCGGCCGCGTCGAGGGGGCCGGGGAGCTCGACCGTCGCTGCGCCACGGTCGCGGACGCTAGTGGAGGCGCGCGGCACCCGCGAGGCGTCCCGGCCGCCGGCGCGCGCGGCGAGCTGGCAGGGTGGCGCCGTGACGGGGACCAGCGGGCGGGCGGCGGGACGATCGGGCGGGCGGCGGGCGGTGCTGGCGCGGGCCGCCGCGCGCGGGGCCCTGGGCGGGCTGGCCGGTGCGGCGGCGATGGCTGCCGGCCAGCGCGCCGAGCGCGCCGTCACCGGCCGCCCGGCCTCGTACGTGCCCGGGCGCACCCTGCTGGTGCTGCTGGGCCGCTCACCCGGTGACGACGAGCGCCCCGCCGCGGCCACGGCGGCGATGGCGGTGGGCACGAGCGTGGCCCTGGGCGCCCTGCGCGGGGTGTGGCGGGCCACCGGCCTGGTCGGGGTGCGCGGCAACGTGGCGCAGACGCTGACGCGGATCCTCGTCGACCAGACGCTGGAGAACGCCACGGGCGCCGGCGCCCCGCCGCGCACCTGGGCGCGCGGGGAGGGCGTGGTCGAGGCGCTGCACGCGGCGGTGGCCGCGGTGGCCACCGGCCTGGTCGTCGAGCGCCTGGTCGAGCCCGTGCTGGAGTCGCGCCGCGGCACCACCAGCCACTGACGCGCCGGGCGCCCGGGGCGGGCGCCCTCGGGCGGGGCGGGCCCTCAGGCGGGCGCGGCCAGGGTGGCGGGGTCGGTGTTCGCCCCGCAGACCACGACCGCGACGCGCTCGCCGGGGGCGGGCACGTAGGCGCCGGAGGTCAGGGCGGCGTGGGCGGCGGCGGCGCCGTGCTCGGCGGGCACCCGGTGCTCGCGCCACAGGTGCAGCCGGGCGGCCGCGATCGCGTCGTCGTCGACGAGCACGCTGACCGGCGGCACCCGCCGGGCCACGTCGAAGGCGATGTCGCCGACGCGCCGCGCGCCCAGGGAGTCCGCGGCGATCCCGGAGACCGGCACGTCGACCGGTTCCCCGGCGCGCAGGGCCGCGTGCAGGGTGGGGGCGCCGGTGGGCTCGACGGCCACCACCCGGGCGCGCCCGGCGACGGCCGCGGCGACCCCGGCGAACAGCCCGCCGCCGCCGACGGCGAGCACGACGGTGTCGATGCCCGGTTCGTCGGCCAGGACCTCCTCGCCGATCGCGCCGGCCCCGGCGGCGATCTCGGGCTGGTCGTAGGCGTGGCACAGCAGCGCGCCGGTGGCGCGCACGTGTTCCAGCGCGGCGGCGTGCGCCTCGGCGTACTCGGCGCCCACCCGGTGCACGCGCGCGCCGTGCTCGCGCAGCCGCGCCACCTTCACCTCCGGGGCGGTGACCGGCACGAAGACGGTGGCGGGCACGCCCAGCGCGGCCGCGGCCCAGGCGTTGGCCAGGCCGGCGTTGCCGCCGGAGGCGACCACGACGCCCACGGAGCGCTCGAGCTCGCCGCGCTCGCGGGCGGCGAGCTGGCGGTTCAGGGCGCCGCGGGCCTTGAAGGTGCCGGTGTGCTGCAGGAACTCGCACTTCAGCCAGGGGGCGTCCTCGGCGGCCGGCGCCAGCAGCGGGGTGCGGCGCACGCGGCCGGCGGTGCGCTCGGCCGCGGCGAGGACGTCGTCTCGGGTGATCACAGGTGCTTCCGTCCTCGGGTGCCCGCGCGCCCGAGGGCCGGGCGCGCCGGGCCCACCGTAGCCACCGGCGCGGCGCGGGCCCCGCCGGGCCGGGACCCCGCGCCGCCGCGCACCCGCCGCGCCGCCCGCCGCGCCGCCTCCCCGAGCTTGACACCCGCACCGCGGCAGCCCAGGGTCGTCGCGGTTCGGACCGGTCCGACCACGAGGCCCCGGAGGACACCGTGAGCGAGCTGCACCTGGGACTGGCCGGCGTCGGCCGCATCGGCGCGATGCACGCCGCGAACCTGGCCACGACGCCGGGCGTGGGGCGCCTGACGCTGGTCGACGCGGACCCCGGGCGGGCGCGGGCGGTGGCCGGCGGCCTGCCGGCCGACGGCGCGCGGGTCGACGTGGCCGAGGACGTGGCGGCGCTGCTGCGCAGCGGCGTGGACGCCCTGGTGGTCGCCACCGGCACCGCCACGCACCCCGAGCTCGTGCGCGCCGGCGTGGACGCGGGGGTGCCCGTGCTGTGCGAGAAGCCCGTCGCCCCGGACGTGGCGCTGTCGCTGCCGGTGCTGGAGCACGTCGCCGAGCGCGGCGGGGTGGTGCGCATCGGCCACCAGCGCCGCCACGACGCCGGCTACCGCGAGGCCAAGCGCGCCTTCGAGGCCGGGGAGCTGGGCTGGCTGCACGCGGTGCGGGCGCTCACCTGCGACGCCGCTCCCCCGCCGGTGGCGTTCCTGGCCACCTCGGGCGGGCTGTTCCGCGACTGCAGCGTGCACGACTTCGACGTGCTGCGCTGGATCACCGGCCGGGAGGTCGTGGAGGTCTACGCGCGCGGCTCGAACAACGGCGACCCGGAGATCGGCCGGGTCGGCGACGTGGACACCGCGCTGGCGGTGTGCACGCTGGACGACGGCACCCTGGCGGTGGTGACGGCCTCGCGCTACAACGGCGCCGGGCACGACGTGCGCCTGGAGCTGCAGGGCTCGCTGGGCACGGTGGTCGTCGGGATGGACGAGGCGATGGCGGCCCGCTCCGCCGAGCCGGGCACCACCTTCCCCGCCGGGCCGGCGCACGCGACGTTCGCCGAGCGCTTCGCCGGCGCCTACCGCGCGCAGGCGGCCGCGTTCGTGGACCTGGTCAACGGCACGGGGGGCGAGGACCTGTGCCGCCCGGAGGACGCGGTGGCGGCCTCGCGGGTGGCCGACGCCGCGCAGGAGTCGCTGCTCACCGGCGCGCCCGTGGCGGTGCGCGCCCTGCAGGTCGCCGGGGCCTGAGACCCGCGCGGCGGTCCCGGCCCGGCGCGCGGGCTGGGCGGGCGGACGGGCCCGCGGCACGCGTGCCGCG
>NZ_JBJLSG010000279.1:0-3253 GCF_050871925.1 Kineococcus gurbantunggutensis | reverse complement strand
GGTGGGGGGCGGGGGGGCGGTGGGGGGGGGGGGGGGGGGGGTGGGGGGGGGGGGGGGGGCGCGGGGGGGGCGCGGCGGGGGGGGGGGCCGGGCGCCCGCCCGGGGCGCCGGCGTCCGCGCGCGCCGCCCGGGCCCCGGCCTCGGCGCGGGCGGCGCGCACCTGCTCGCGCACGTCGGCCAGGACGGCGGCGGGGTCCAGGTCGGCGACCAGGTGCAGCACCAGCCGGCCCAGGCCGGCCGCGCGCAGTCGCTCCTCCAGGGCGCGGCGCTCGGCGGCGGAGTCGGCCACGAGCAGGGTGGTGCGCCCGGCGGCGGCGCCGGCGGCGACGAGGGCGGCGGCCACCTGGGTGGCGCCGGTGCCGGCGGGGGCCTGAAGGCGCAGGTCGCCGCCGGCCAGGACGTGCTCGACGGCGCGGCGCTGGGCGGGGTCCAGTTCCAGGCCGGTGCGGGCGGCGCGCTCGGCGGGGCGCCCCTCGAGGGGGGCGGGCGGGCGCGCGGGCACCCGCTCGGCCAGGGCGCGCACCACGCGGTGCCCGCGCACGTCGGCGCCGTGGTCGCGCAGGTGCGCCAGCAGGTCCGAGCCGGGGTCGGCGAAGGTGCCCAGCAGCAGCCGGCGCTCCACCCTCAGCCCGGGCGCGCCGGCCAGCTGGCGGCGCACCTCCTCCAGCGCCGGGTCGGGGTCGAAGCCGCGGTGGCGCCCCACGGCGCGGGCGACGCGCAGGGCGTCCAGCTCGACGCCCAGCTCGGCGCGGGCGGCGCGCACGAGCACCGGGTTGACGAGCACGCCGGCGTCCAGGCGCACCACGAAGTCGTCCAGGGACTCCCCGGCGGGCGTCAGGGAGCAGCGCCGCAGCAGCAGCGGGGTGCGCCGGGCCGGGCCCGCGGGCGGCGTCCACGTCACGGTGCCCACGGCGACGGCGGGGGCGCGGGTGCCGCGCTGGGCGAGCAGGTCGGCGGCGCGCCGGTGCACGGCGCGCGCGCGGCGGCGGGCGTCGGCGAAGGCCCCGGCCTCGCGCACCAGGCTGGACAGGGGCGCCGGCCCCCCCGCGAGCAGCTGCGCCAGCCCCGAGGGATGGGCGGTGGTCAGGTCCAGCACCGCGTCGGGCGCGTCGGGGTGGTCCAGGAGCGCCGACGTCCCGCCGAGCGCCTCCGCCTCGGCCCACCACCGCCGTCGGGTCGCGTCGGCGGTGCGGGGCGCTGCGTCGTTCACGCCCTCCACAGTAGGCGCGTGCACGAGCGGCTCCGCACCGTCGCCGCCCGCCGCGCCGCGCGGTTCACCCCGCCGGGCGGGTGGTCCCGGCGCTGCTCGCGGCGGAGCGGGCGCCGCCGTCGGCGGTGCGCGGGGCCAGCGGCGCGGCGGTGGCGTCGCGGGCCAGCACGACGAGGGTGACGTCGTCGCGCGCGCGCCCGCCGCTGAAGCGGCGCGCGACGTCGAGGGCCTCGTCGACGAGGGTCTGCGGGGTCAGCTCCGGCAGGCGCCCCAGCGCCGCCAGCACGCCCTCCACGCCCAGCTCGTCGGTGCTGCCCACGGGCCGGGCCTCGGTGAGCCCGTCGGTGTAGACGACGAGCATCGAGCCGGGCGCCAGCGAGGCGGTGCCGGTGCTCCAGGCGCCCGGCGTGTCCAGGTGCAGCCAGGACAGCAGCGGCCCGGTGGCCTCCAGCTGGCCGACCAGGCGCACCGCCCCCTCGCCGGGGCGCACCACGAGGGGCGCGGGGTGGCCGGCGTTGGCGTAGCGCACCACCCCGGAGTCGGGGTCGACGACGGCGACGACGCAGCTGGCGAAGCGCTCGGCCTCGTCGGTGAAGACCCGCGCGGCCAGCGACAGCGCCAGGTCCGGCTCGGGGGCCAGGTGCAGCGCCGCCTCCAGCAGCCGCTTGAGCTGGATGGCGACGATGCCGGCGCGGGCGCCGTGCCCGGAGACGTCGGCGACGACGACGGCGTAGCGGCCGTCGGCCAGGGGCAGCACGTCGTACCAGTCCCCGGCGAGCAGCCCCTCGGCCGGGCGCAGCGCGGCGGCGGCCGTCCAGCCGCGCAGCGCGGGCAGCGGGTGGGCGGCGAGCTGGTCGCGCACCTCGGCGACGAGGGGCTGGCCCTGGGCGAGGGCCTCGCGGGCGGAGACGGCGTCGGCGAGCTCGTCGAGGATGCGCCGGCGCATCGTCTCGGCCGAGCGCGCCACGGCGGCCAGCTCGGGCGGGCCGGGCAGGCCGACGGGGGTCTGCAGGTCGCCGCCGCCGACGCGCAGCATCTGCGCGGAGAGCAGGTCCAGCGGGCGCAGGACCCAGCGGCGCACGAAGTGCAGGATCGCGGGGACCATCAGCAGGGCGGCGGCGGCGACGACGGTCTGCAGGACCTGCAGCTGCGCGAGGTCGCGCTCGGCCTGGTCGCCGTCCTGGTCGCGCTGCGCGTCCAGCAGGTCGACGAAGGCGACGACGTCCGCGTAGGTCGCGGAGAACTGCCGGGCCGCCGGCGCGTCGGCGATGGCCCTGCGCAGCCCCTCCTCGTCTCCGGTGCGCTTCACGCGGCCCTGCTCGAGGACGATGTTCTGCCAGCCGTCGACGTCGGTGACGATCTCCTCGAGGCGGCGCTCGAGGTCGGTGCGGGTGCTGGAGTCGTCCCGGAGCTGGTCCACCGCCTCGCGCAGCGCGTCCTCGTGCACGTCGAGCTGGCCGAGCAGGCGCTCGCGCTGCTCGGCCAGGAGCGGGGTCTGCGTGGCGTCGAAGGAGAGGGTGTACTGCTGGTGGACCGTCTGCAGCTCCACGAGCGTCTGCTGGTAGCGGTCCACGGCGGCGGAGACCCGGGTCCACTGGTCCTGGTCCGCCCGGCGGTCCTCGCCGAGGGTGTGCCGGAGGTTGCCCGCCAGCACGACCGTGAGCACCAGGGCGATGAGCAGCACGACGCCGGCCAGCACCGACACCCGCCGCTGCAGGGTGGTGCGCAGCATGAGGCGGTGCCAGCGCTGCACCAGGCGCTTCAGCGTCCCCTCCCCCTCCCGGCCGTGGTCGCGCCGCGGGTGCACCACCCGCCGCGTCGTCACACCTTGTCACCTCCGGGCGCGCAGTCCCAGGGTCCGCGCCCGCTCGCCGGGCGGCGGGAGCGCCCGTGGGATAGACGTGGGGCGTGAGCACCCCCCAGGAGCCGCCCGCGTCCCCCACCGGCCCGCGCTGGCCGGCGTCCCTGGTGCTGGTGCGCCACGGGCAGAGCACCGGCAACGTCGCCGACGCGGGGGGGGGGGGGGGGCGGGGGGGGGGGGGG
>NZ_JBJLSG010000278.1:0-3281 GCF_050871925.1 Kineococcus gurbantunggutensis | reverse complement strand
GGGCCGCCCGCCGCGGCCGCCGGCGCGCGCCGCTAGGGGCGCCCGCACCCCGCCCGCCGCCGCCGCGGCGGGCCTGGTTGGATCACGGCGGACCCGACGGAGAGGTGGACCTGCGGTGGCCGAGAGAGCCTGCTTCCTCATGCACCTGCGCCCGGAGCTGGTGGACGAGTACCTCGCGGCCCACGAGCACGTGTGGCCCGAGATGCTCGAGGCCCTCAGCCGCGCCGGCTGGCGCGACTACTCGCTCTTCGTGCGCCGCGGGGACGGCCTGGTCGTGGGCTACTGCGTGGCCGACGACTTCGACGCGGCCGTGGCCGCCATGGACCGCGAGGACGTCAACGGCCGCTGGCAGGCCACCATGGCCCGCTTCTTCGCCTCCGGCGAGCACCCGGACCGCGCCATGGAGCGCCTGGAGGAGTACTTCCACCTGGCCTGACGCCCGCCCGGCGGCCCCGCGGAGGGCCGGCGGCGGGCCCGCGGAGGGGGCCGGGAGGGCCCGCGGGGGCCCCGCCCGGGGCCGCGCCGGGCTACGCCGCCAGCGAACGACGTGGCGGAACACCCCCCGGGGGGCGCAGGTTGGTCCAGTAGACGGGGTCACGAGACCGTCACGGTGCGCCGCGGCGACGCGGACGGCGTGAAGGTGTCGGGGCCCGGGACTAGCATCGGAATGGTCCGTGGGGGAAGTGCTCCCAGGGACCCGACCACCCGCGAGGAGCGCCGCATGTTCGAGAGGTTCACCGACCGCGCCCGACGGGTCGTCGTCCTGGCCCAAGAAGAGGCCCGGATGCTCAACCACAACTACATCGGGACCGAGCACATCCTGCTCGGCCTGATCCACGAGGGCGAAGGCGTCGCCGCCAAGGCCCTCGAGTCGCTGGGCATCTCCCTGGACGCGGTCCGCGAGCAGGTCCAGGAGATCATCGGCCAGGGCCAGCAGGCCCCGTCCGGTCACATCCCCTTCACCCCCCGCGCCAAGAAGGTCCTGGAGCTGTCGCTGCGCGAGGCGCTGCAGCTCGGGCACAACTACATCGGGACCGAGCACATCCTGCTCGGCCTCATCCGCGAGGGCGAGGGCGTGGCGGCCCAGGTGCTCGTCAAGCTCGGCGCCGACCTCAACCGCGTCCGCCAGCAGGTCATCCAGCTGCTGTCCGGCTACCAGGGCAAGGAGCCGGCGACCTCCGGCGGCCCGCAGGAGGGCACCCCCTCGGGCTCCCTCGTGCTCGACCAGTTCGGCCGCAACCTCACCCAGGCCGCCCGCGAGGGCAAGCTGGACCCGGTCATCGGCCGCGACCCGCAGATCGAGCGCGTCATGCAGGTCCTCTCGCGGCGCACCAAGAACAACCCGATCCTCATCGGCGAGCCCGGCGTCGGCAAGACCGCCGTCGTCGAGGGCCTGGCCCAGTCCGTCGTGCGCGGCGAGGTGCCCGAGACCCTCAAGGACAAGCAGATCTACACGCTGGACCTCGGCGCGCTGGTGGCGGGCTCCCGCTACCGCGGCGACTTCGAGGAGCGGCTGCGCAAGGTCCTCAAGGAGATCCGCACCCGCGGCGACATCATCCTGTTCATCGACGAGATCCACACCCTCGTGGGTGCGGGTGCCGCCGAGGGCGCCATCGACGCCGCCAGCATCCTCAAGCCGATGCTGGCCCGCGGCGAGCTGCAGACCATCGGGGCCACCACCCTCGACGAGTTCCGCAAGCACATCGAGAAGGACCCGGCCCTGGAGCGGCGCTTCCAGCCCATCCAGGTGCCCGAGCCGACCCTGGCGCACGCCATCGAGATCCTCAAGGGCCTGCGCGACCGGTACGAGGCGCACCACCGCGTCTCCATCACCGACGCCGCGCTGGTGGCGGCCGCGACGCTGGCCGACCGCTACGTCAACGACCGCTACCTGCCCGACAAGGCGATCGACCTGATCGACGAGGCCGGCGCGCGCCTGCGCATCCGCCGCATGACCGCTCCGCCGGACCTGCGCGAGTTCGACGAGCGCATCGCCGACGTGCGCCGCGAGAAGGAGTCCGCGATCGACGCGCAGGACTTCGAGAAGGCGGCCTCGCTGCGCGACAAGGAGAAGAAGCTCCTGGCGCAGAAGGGCGAGCGCGAGAAGCAGTGGAAGTCCGGCGACATGGACGTCATCGCCGAGGTCGACGAGGAGCTGATCGCGGAGGTCCTGGCCACGGCCACCGGCATCCCGGTCGTGCGCCTCACCGAGGAGGAGTCCTCCCGCCTGCTCAACATGGAGGCGGAGCTCCACAAGCGCGTCATCGGCCAGAACGACGCCATCAGGGCCCTGTCGCAGGCCATCCGGCGCACGCGCGCGGGTCTGAAGGACCCCAAGCGCCCCGGCGGCTCCTTCATCTTCGCCGGCCCCACCGGCGTCGGGAAGACCGAGCTGGCCAAGGCGCTGGCGGAGTTCCTCTTCGGCGAGGAGGACGCGCTCATCCAGCTCGACATGAGCGAGTTCTCCGAGAAGCACACCGTCTCGCGGCTGTTCGGCTCCCCGCCCGGCTACGTCGGGTACGAGGAGGGTGGCCAGCTCACCGAGAAGGTGCGCCGCAAGCCGTTCTCCGTCGTCCTCTTCGACGAGGTGGAGAAGGCTCACCCGGACATCTTCAACTCGCTGCTGCAGATCCTCGAGGACGGTCGCCTGACCGACTCGCAGGGCCGCCAGGTGGACTTCAAGAACACCGTGATCATCATGACGACCAACCTGGGGACGCGCGACATCTCCAAGGGCGTGGGCACCGGCTTCGCCGCCGGCAGCCAGACCACGCAGACCAACTACGACCGGATGAAGTCGAAGGTCAACGACGAGCTCAAGCAGCACTTCCGGCCGGAGTTCCTCAACCGCGTCGACGACATCGTCGTCTTCCCGCAGCTGACGCAGGAGGAGATCGTCCAGATCGTCGACCTCTTCATCAAGCGGGTCGACGACCGCCTCAAGGACCGGGACATGGGCATCGAGCTCACCCCGTCCGCGAAGGTGCTGCTGGCGACCAAGGGCTACGACCCGGTCCTGGGCGCGCGGCCGCTGCGCCGCACGATCCAGCGGGACATCGAGGACGTGCTGTCCGAGAAGATCCTCTTCGGCGAGCTGCGCCCCGGCCAGATCGTCTCGGTCGACACCGAGGGCGAGGGCGCGGAGCAGAAGTTCACCTTCGAGGGCACGACCAAGGAGGACGTCCCGGTCACCCTGTCGCTCGGCAAGTCCGCCGACGGCCAGTGACCGCCTGACCCCTCCGGGTCCACCGCGACGGCCCGGCACCCCCGCGGGGGTGCCG
>NZ_JBJLSG010000277.1:0-3293 GCF_050871925.1 Kineococcus gurbantunggutensis | reverse complement strand
GGCCGCCGCAGCGGCCGCACCCGTCGCGGGGCGGGCGAGGTCCTCGCCGCTCACTGCTGCGCCCCGGTGCCGGCGGTGCGCTCACCGGCCGGTGCGGTGCCGAGGGTGACCTGCACCGCCGAGACGGTGTCCTCCTCGACGTCCACGCCGGTGGCCACCGGCGCGAAGCCGGAGGCGGTCAGCGTGTAGTGCCCGCCGGCCAGGTCCTCGAAGCCGTAGCCGCCGTCGGCGTCAGTGACGACCGAGCCGACGACCTGGCCGTCGCCGTCGACGAGGGTGACCGTGGCCTCGCGCACGCGCCGGCCGTCGCTGGCGGCCACCACGGTGCCGGTCAGGCGCCCGCCGCCGGCGAGCAGCAGGTCGCAGGCCAGCGCCCCGGCGTCGGGGACGTCGACGCTGCGGGCCAGCGGCCGGTGCGCCTCGCTCTGGGCGGTGAGCACGAAGGCGCCGCCCACGAGGTTGCTGAAGGAGTACCCGCCGTCGGCGCCGGATCGGGTGGAGCCGACGACCTGGCCGGTGACGTCGGTGAGGGTGACGAGCGCGCCGGCGACGCCGCGGTGGTGGTCGGAGCTGGCCTCGTGGGCCAGCACCCGCCCGGTGATCGCCGAGCGGCCGGACAGGACCACGTCGCGCTGCACGGAGCCGGTGCCCACCCCCACCAGCGTCGCGGACGGCGCCACGTGGGGGGCTGCCACGATGAGCAGGTAGGTCCCGCCGGTGGGCAGCGCGATGCGGTAGGCGCCCTGCTCGTCGCTGGACGTGCGCGCCACCTGCTGGCCGCTCTGGTCGGCCAGGGTCACCACGGCGCCGGGCAGGGGCCGGGAGTCGGCGTGGCGCACGGTGCCGGAGACGGACAGACCGGTGTCGGTGCGGGCGTCCCGGAGGACCGCGCCGTCAGCGGTGCCGTTGGCGGTGCCGTTGGCGGTGCCGTTGGCGGTGCCGTTGGCGGTGCCGTCGACCGCGCCGCTGGTCGTGGGGGCGGGAGCGGTGGCCACGGGCGGCTGCACCGCGGCGCTGCCGGTGGCGGTGGCGCCCTCCGGGGCCATCGTCGCGGCGGCCTCGTCGCTGCGCAGCGCGCGCTCCTTGAAGAAGAAGCTGACCACGAGCGCCACGAGGGCGAAGGGCGCGGCGATGAGGAAGACGTCGGCGATGCCGGAGCCGTAGGCGGACTGCACGACGGTGCGCACCGGCTCGGGGATGGTCGACAGGTTCGGCACGCCGCCGGACTCGCCGAGGGAGGCGGTGGCCGCCGCGGGCAGGTCCAGCGCGGCGATGCCGTCGCGGATGTGGTCGGTGACGCGGTGCCCCAGCACGGCGCCGAGGGCGGAGACGCCGATCGCGCCGCCCAGGCTGCGGGAGAAGGCCACGAAGGAGCTGGCGGAGCCGAGGTCCTGCGGTGCGGCGACGTTCTGCACGGCGAGCACGAGGTTCTGCATCATCATGCCGACGCCCAGGCCGACCAGGGCCATGAAGGGCGCCACGACCCAGTAGTTCGTGTCGTACTCGACGGTGCCCATGAGGGCCAGGCCCGCGGTCAGCAGGACGCCGCCGGCGATCAGCCAGCCCTTCCACTTGCCGGTGCGGGTGATGAACTGCCCGGCGATCGTGGAGGAGAGGAACAGCCCGAGGATCATCGGGATGGTCGACAGGCCCGAGTGGGTCGGCGACTGCCCGCGGCCGAGCTGGAAGTACTGGCTCAGGAAGATCGTCGCGCCGAACATCGCCACGCCGACGAAGAGGCTGGCCAGCGCGGACAGCACGATCGTGGGGTTGCGGAAGAACTTCAGCGGGATGATCGGGTCCTTGGCGCGGGACTCGGCCACGACGGCCAGGGCGAGCAGCGCGAGGCCGCCGGCGACGAGGCCGGCCGTCCACCACGAGGCCCACTCGAACTCGGTGCCGGCCAGCGAGACCCAGATGAGCAGCGCGGAGACGCCGCCCGCCAGCAGCAGGGCGCCGAGGTAGTCGATGTGCACCTCGTGCCGGGGCTGCTCGGGCAGCTTCAGGCGGAACTGCAGCACGAAGAAGGCGAGGACCGCGAAGGGCACGCCGACGTAGAAGCACCAGTGCCAGGACAGGTGCTCGGTGAGCACGCCGCCGATGAGCGGGCCGCCGACGGTGGCCACGGCGAAGGTGGCGCCCAGGTACCCGGAGTACCGGCCGCGCTCGCGGGGGCTGACCATCGTGGCGAGGATGACCTGGGCCAGCGCCATCAGCCCGCCGCCGCCGATGCCCTGCGCGACGCGCAGCGCGATGAGCATGCCCATGCTCGTGGACAGGCCCGCCACGGCGGAGGCGACGACGAAGATCACCAGGGCGATCTGGACGAGCAGCTTCTTGGAGAAGGTGTCGGCCAGCTTGCCCCAGATGGGGGTGGAGATCGTGGTGGCCAGCAGCGCGGCGGTGACGACCCAGGTGTAGCTGGACTCGGTGCCGTCCAGGTCCGCCACGATCGTGGGCAGGGCATTCGAGACGACCGTGGAGGACAGGATCGCGACGAACATGCCGAGCAGCAGCCCGGAGAGCGCCTCGAGGATCTGCGAGTGGGTCATCTTCACGGGGGCCGCCGCGGTCGGCGGCGCGGTGGTGGTGCTCATGCGTTCCTCTGCAAGGTCTTCTCCTGTGCGGTCGTGGCGGCCAGCTTCTGCAGCAACCGCGTGAGGTCACCGATCTCAGCGTCGTCCCAGTCGGCCAGGTGCGCCACGAGGGCGCCGACCACGCGGTCGCGCTGCGCCCGCAGCTCGTCCTCGCCGGCGCCGGTGACGGTGAGCCGCTGGGAGCGGCCGTCGTCGGGGTCGGGGGAGGCGTCGAGCAGGCCCCTGGTGCGCAGGTGCGCCACGTGGCGGCTGACGGTGGACAGGTCCAGGCCGAGGTTCTCGGCGACCTCGGTCATGCGCAGGCTGCCGTGCTCGTGCACGACGGCCAGCGCGGCGGTGCTGGGCAGGGACGCTGCGCCCGAGAGGCGCCGGCGGGCCCGCAGCAGGTGCGGGAAGACGGCGACGAGCTCGGCGCACGCGGTGGCGGTGGCCATGGCGACCTCGAGTCAGCAATTGGTGTGTGCAAGCAACGATACGACGGGTGGTTGCAGCACGCAAGTCCCTGTGCGCGGGGCGGGGCGCGCGACGGCCCCCGGACGCACGACGGCCCCCGGACGCACGACGGCCCCGGGACGGCGGACCGTACCGGGGCCGGGGGTGCGCGGGGGGGGGGGGGCGGGGGGGGGGGGGGGGGGGGGGGGGGGGGGGGGGGTGTTTTTTGGCGCAGACCAACAGCCCCCTACTGCGCCTTATATC
>NZ_JBJLSG010000276.1:0-3328 GCF_050871925.1 Kineococcus gurbantunggutensis | reverse complement strand
CCTACCACCGCCGTCGTCGGCAGAGCGGACTGGGCCGGTTGACCCCCATCGAGTACGAGACCATCATGACCTCGCCGGCCAGCCTGGCCGCGTGACGTAGCTGTCACCGATCAGTGCAGCAGACCCGGTGTATTGCCGCGGGCGTGCTGCAGCGGGTGCCTGCGTGGGGCGGTGCGTCCTCTGCACCGGCCGGTGCTGCGGCGGTGGCCGGCCGTGCAGGTCCAGCAGTGGCGGTGGGTGCTCGGGCTGCCGTACGTGCCTTGGGGTCGGTGCGAGCGGGCAGCACCCGGCGGCTGGCCAGGTGCTGCCGGCGCCGTGCGGGCGCTCGTTCGCGCGCGTGTGCAACACCTGCCCCGGCTGCGGCGTCTTCACGGGGCAAGCGGCCGCGGGCCGGCCCGTCCGCTCAGCCCGTCCGCTCAGCCCGTCCGCTCAGCCCGTCCGCTCAGCCCGTCCGCTCAGCCCGTCCGCTCAGGAGGACACTCGTGGAAGAGCACGCCGGCGAGGCAGGCGATGAGGACCTGATCCGAGCGCTGCACCGGGTGGGTTTCCCTGACCCGGGCGTGGACGCGGCCGTCATGGCTGCCGCGGCCCGCCGGCGTGCCAGTGCGCTGCGTCGGCGCCGCCGGCACCGGCGGCTGGCGGCGGCCGTGGTCGTGGCCTCGGTAGTGCTGGCAGCGCTGGTGCTGTCCCAGGTGGCCGGCGGGCCCGGGTGGCTGCGTGCTGCGCAGCAGCAGTCGCTGCCCGAACCGGATGCCGCCCCGCCGGATCTTGTTGCGCCGGGGCCCACAGCGATGGGGTCCACAGCGATGGGGTCCGCAACGCTGAAACCCGCACCGCTGGGGTCCGCACCACCAGAGCCCGCACCGCTGGGACCTGCGTCACCAGGACCTGCGTCACCAGGACCTGCACCGGCCGTGAGCGTGCAGCAGCGGGTGCAGCAGGTGCTGCTGGACACCGCTGCGGTGCAAGCGGTGGCTGGGGTGGAGCAGCTGGCGCAGCCGGTGCAGGTCGCTGAGTCCACCACGGTCGGGGTGTGCCGCGAGGACACCTGCACATGCACCGGCACCGGCACCGCGTCCGTCAGCGCCAGCGCGGTGCTGGGGTGGTCCACCGGTGAGCGCAGTACGAGCCGGCCGGTGGGGCAGTGGGTGCAGCAGAAGCTCCTGGCCTTCGAAGACAGGGGCGAGGGTGATGGTGAGGGAGTGCGGGCGTGGTTCGCCCAGAGCGCTGAGCAGGCCGCCCGGTGCAGCGCGCAGGGCAGGAGGGCCCGTGGAGCATCGTCGAGGTCGCCGTGCCCGCAGAGCAGTCCCTGATCGCTTACGCCCCGCAGCAGCTGGGCCAGGAGCCGGCCTGGTGGGCGGTGGCCACCGCGCGGCAGGGGTCGCTGGTCATCCAGGTGTCGGTGCAGGCCTGCGGCGTGCGCGCTGAGGAGGTGGTGGGGCAGGCCAGCGCCTTGCTGGAGCAGTCGTTGCGGTGAGCCGGCAGCTGATCGGTGCCAGGGGATGGGCGAGCGCTTCGCGTGGTCGGGCACCGTTCCCCTGCTCGGGCACCTTTTCAGGGCGCGGGCCGATGGTGCAGTGCTGCAATGAGGTCGCACCGTTCGCGGTGCCGGCTGCATCGCGCGGCCGGCGGGTGCGGCGGGTGCGGCGGGTGCGGCGGGTGCGCGCCACGATGCCGCTCGTGCGGAGCTCGCAGTTGAAGGACGCCTGGCGGCGCGCGGTGGGCAAGCGCAGGGCCGGGGACGCCCAGCGGAAGCCGCTGGACCTCAGGACCGATCCGCACACCCCCACGACGGGCACGCGGGTGTGGGCGCTGGCCGCGGCGCTCTTCGCCTTGGCCACCCTGGTGGCCACCGGTGGACGCCGCGGGGACGTCCTGGCGCCGGGCTGGGTGATCGGCTGCGCTGGTGGTGCGGCGCTGGTGTGCACGCTGGTGTGGGTGCTGCTGTACCGGCGGGCCAAGGCGTGCGGGCAGGTCCGCGGGTCCTCGCGGGAGAACTGACGGGTGCGCTGTGCGATCAGGTGGAAGGTGGGGCAGGTCAACTGTGTTACCGGATCGCGCAGCAGTGCCAACCCTGCCTGGAGCGGGTGACAACCCGGCACCTCCCGTGCCCGCGGCCCTTCCCCGGTTTCGAAGAGCCCCGCTGCTCTCAACTGCTGTGTCCTCGACCGGTGCCGGCGGTGTGCAGGGCTGAGGCGGCGCGGTGCAGCCACGCGCGCCGGCCGGTGTGGTCGTGCAGGACGTCGGCGTGCCACTCTGCCGCGGCCAGGGCGCGCAGGAAGACGTAGAAGGGCAGCAGGTGCTCCAGGTGCGTCTGGTCGACCTGCACCTGCCGGTAGCGCGCCAGGACGTCCTGCAGTAGGCCGGGGGCGTGCAGGTGCAGCACGGCCAGGTCCATCACCGGGTCCCCGGGCTGGAGGTTGGCCACGTCGATCAGTCTCACCCGCGCGCCGGGGCTGAGGATGAAGTGCTGCGGGACGCCGTCGAGCAGGACCAGGCTGCCGCTGCGCCCGGCGATGAGGGGGCGCACCCGCTGGTACCAGCGCCGGGCTGCGCTGGCCTGGGCCGCCCTGATCTGGGCTGCCCTGGTCCTGGCTGTGCTGGCCCTGGTTGTGCCGGTCTGGCCTGCGGTGACCTGGTGCTGGGTGGCCCACCAGTTCAGGGCGTGCGTGCACCAGCCGTCGATCCAGCTCACCAGGTTCGTGTTGACCCCGCCGTACGCACCCTGGGCGGGCAGGCGGTGGACCCGGGTGAGCAGGTCCACCACCTGCGCCCGCACCGCTTCGTCGTCGCCGGCGCGCACCGCGCGCCCGGGGGTCCAGCCCAGGGCGATCACGCTGGGCGGGCCGTGGTGGAGCAGGTGCACGCGGCTGACGGGCAAGCCGGCTGCGGCCAGCGCGTGCACCGCGCTGGCCTCGGCGGCGAAGTCGGCTTCGTACGCGGAGACCTTGACGACCACCTCGTCGACGACCTCGGCGATCGCTCCGGCGACCGCCTCGCTCAGCGCGCCGGGCTTGGCGGGCAGCGCCGCATGGCCCACCAGGCGCCCGTGCCTGCGGGTCAGGACGGTGATCGTCTGCGGCGCGGTGCCGAGCTGGGTTGCTGCCGCTGCCAGCAGGTGCTGCTCGGCCAGGTCCACCGCGGCACCGTGACCCAGGCGGTGCGGGCGCAGCAACCCGTTAACGCCGTGCCTGGACTGCGGTGCCTGGACTGCGGTGCCTGGACTGCGGTGCCTGGACTGCGGTGCCTGGACTGCGGTGCCTGGACTGCGGTGCCTGGACTGCGGTGCCTGGACTGCGGTGCCTGGACTGCGGTGCCTGGACTGCGG